>JAGBQS010000277.1 GCA_017632695.1 Bacteroidales bacterium | reverse complement strand
GGGCTCGTCGTTGATGCTGTACGAAAGAATGTTGATGCCTTTGTCGGCGAGCGTCTGGAACACCCGGTAGGTGGCGCCGCTGCGGTCTTCGATATGAAGCGTGAGTTGCTGGATGATCATGCGAAGTAAGATTAAGTTAATACGGCGCAAAGATAAAGAGATTTACGAAATAATGCAAATAAATCGTCACAAAAAACAATTATACATCTTAAAAAATCCCTATACGATGAAACAAAACCGTTTTTTACTCAAACTTGTATTTCTTTCCGTGCTGTTCGCATGGGCAGTCCTTCCGGCTGCGGCACAGTTAACCCATCCCGTTGAAAGCCCGTCGGCCGAAGCCAGCCAATGGTATAATAAAGGTAAGTGGCGTCAGGGCTGGAAGGTGAAGCCTTACCGGCAATTGGATGTGGAAACCTTCTACCGGCAGTATCAGAAAAATCCTGCTATGTACGACAGTATTTTCTGTTGGCTGAAAAGCATCGATCCGGTTTCAATGCAGCCCGCCAAGAATGTGATGACCTGGAGTCACGCGGTAGCTCACTGCCAGGATCTGGATCTCCGTACGCCCGAAAACCTCCAGTGGGAGCAGCATCGGCAGCACATCGACCTCCAATGGGTAGTTACAGGAAGCGAACGGATGGCCGTTACGCACGATGCTTCGGTACTGGCTCCCAAGAATGAGTACAATGCCAAGAAGGATGTTCAGAACTTCAAATTCAATAAGGCGCCTTCGGCCGATCAGTATCTGGTGCTCGACAGCCAGCCCAAACAGTTCTATCTCTTTTTCCCGAACGATGTGCACGAGTGCTGCGGCATAGCCGTAAAGCCGGAAACCGTGCGCAAGATTGTGGTTAAAATTGAGTATTTTGAATAATTATTGAGTGATATGTGCCAAATATCGGCCCGAATCATCACATAATCGGATTAAAATTTGCATCATTTGGCAAAAAATACTATCTTTGCCGCGTTTATTTGATAATCCTAAATCCATATTCATCATGAACAGATTTTTTGCTTTCAGCGCCTTGTGCGCAACACTCGTTGCAGCAACCAGTTGCGGCGGCGGTGATAATAAGTCGGCCGCTCCTGTGGAAGAGCCTACCGTTTATTCGGATGTAAACAATTTCGATACCAACGGCGAACCTACCGGCAAGGAGGTGACTAACTACGGTGCCAACGGACAGATTGTTTCGGTTGACAAGTTCTCGGTAGATAAGGCCAGCAATGAGATGTACCTCGCCGAACATGTAATTTACCAGAACGGCAAGCCTGCTTACAGCAATGTGCAGAACGCTGCAGGAACGGTTGAAGGTCACGATGTGTTTACCTACAACGAGAAAGGCAATCTTACCGAGGAGGTCATCGAAGAATACAGCGAGGGTCTGAAGCGTATTGCTCCGGCTCAGCGTTTTGTGTATACTTACGATGCTAACGGCGACGTTACCAGTGTGAAGGAAGAGAAGTCGGCCCCTAAGGGTTGGGAAACCGTTTACGAGTGGACCTATTCGTACGACGCTTCAGGCCGCTTGACCGGTCGTCAGGACTTTACCGGTTTCGGCAAGGACCGCAAGCAGTCGTGCTCTTACTCTTGGGCTTATGAGGATGGAAGCAATCAGGTTAAGCAGCTGGATTTTTACCGCTACGACCTGAAGCAGCAGAAGCTCAAACATGACTCGAAGACTCACTATGAGTACAATGCTGCCGGACAGATCGTCAAGGCTACCGTTATCCGTCACAAGAACAACAAGAAGCGTGACGATATCAACAGCCGTCTCTTTACCTACGAGTACAACGAAGCCGGTCAGGTTACTTTGGCTTACGAACAGAAGTGGAACAGCGGAACCAATTCGTGGTATGAGGTTAACAACACAACCTTTACTTACGATGAGGCAGGTCAGCTGGTTCAGAAGCAGAATATCCGCAGCACCAACAAGGGCATGAAGTTCTACAATGAGGTTATCACTCCCGGTGCTCCTGCCGATAAGCCGAATGTGGCTCCTGCAGCTCCTGCTCTGGTTGTTAAGCCTGTCATCGATACGGAAGACAAGCAGCAGACCAGCGCTGATGAAGATTGATATTTAAAATAAAGCATAAATATTTATTATCATTGTTTCAAGGTCGCCGTCCGTGAGGATAGCGACCTTTTTTCTTTTGGCTTAATTATATGGGGCTGAAAGTATTTATTTCCCTTTCCCAGGAAACAGTTAATATTCTTATCTTCAGGAAAGCGTACCTTTCTCGCGGAATTCAAGCGGGAGCAAACCTGTCTTGTTCTTGAATACTTTTACAAAGTAGCTGGGATCTTCGAAGCCCAGATGATAACCCACTTCTTTGCTGCTCAGATGTGTGAATCGCAGCAGCCGCTTGGCTTCGAGCGTCAGACGCGCATTGATGAGTTGCAAGGGTGTCTGTCCGGAACACTCCAGACAGCAGGAAGTAAGGGTCTTGGTGGAGATCCCTATCATGCGGGCATATTCGGACACGCTGTGAATCTGCTGGTAGTTCATTTCGAGCTGCTGACGGAAGCGGACAAAATGGCGGTGCAGGGGTGAGGTTATACTCAGCTGGCGGTATTCTTCGTTGTGAATGTGGCTGCGCTGTACCGTGATGAGAAACAGCCGGACAAGCATGCTCAGGTAATCATGATGTGCAAAACTCTCGTGACGGTGTTCCTCGCGGTTCAGCTCGTCGACGATGCGTTGCAGGGTCTGTGCCCCTTCTGCTCCGATCAGACGATAGGGAAGGGTGTCGTAGGCATTGAAGACATCGTACTTCAGGAACAGACTTTCGCTGGAATGTTCGTCCTGCAGAAACTCCTGGCTGAATTCGAGCACATAGCCGTGCTGCTCGTGGTTGGAGTCGAAGGTGTGAAGCTGGTCGGGCGAAATGAAGAAAATCGAATTCTCGCGTACTTCATATTCGTCGAAGTCCACAAAGTGTTTTCCTTCGCCCTTCTGGAACCAGATAATCGTATAGAACGAATGTGTGTGCAGGTGAACCGACCGGAAACCCTCTTCGTGAAACACCTCGGGCATCTGCCGGAGTCTGAAAAGTTCTTCGCCAGGCTGTTTTGCCTTCGACGAAAGGTCATATACGACAAAGTTATCTTCTTTTCTCATTATTTTTTGTTAAATTGGAGCCGCTTGCTTGCATTTTGTAGGGAAAAACCTTGTGCAACCGCAGAATACAACCCAAAATTGTGGCACAAAGTTATGAATAATTATAGTAAAATCAAAGAAAAAGATGGTAAAATTGAGAAAATTATAGTAATACTTCCCAAATTTACCATCTTTTTTCAATATTATCCCATGAATAATTATTTAAAAGCAGTAAATTCGCGGCAAAATAATTTAAGGTATCTGTTAAAATTTGTGTTATGAAACTTACAAACCAATTAGAGCATTTTGAAGGTCGCATCTGGAAACGTGAAATCAACGTGCGCGACTTCATTCAGCACAACTATACTCCTTACACAGGCGATGAGAGCTTCCTGGCGGGTCCGACTGAGCGTACGCTGAAACTTTGGAACCAGCTGAGCGAGATGTTTAAAGTGGAACGCGAGAAGGGCGTTTACGACGCTGAAACCAAGCAGCCGCAGACCCTCACCACCTATGGTGCCGGCTACATCGACAAGGAGAACGAAGTGATTGTCGGCCTGCAGACCGATAAGCCGCTCAAGCGCGGTATTTTCCCCAAGGGCGGTATCCGTATGGTAGAGACTGCTTTGGAGTCCTATGGCTATAAGCTCGATCCTGCTACCAAAGATATCTATACCCGTTATCGCAAGACCCACAATGAAGGTGTATTCTCGGCCTATACCCGCGAGATCCGTGCTGCACGTCACAGCCACATCATTACCGGTCTGCCGGATGCTTACGGACGTGGCCGAATCATCGGCGACTATCGCCGTATTGCCCTTTATGGTGTTGACAACCTGATCGAGGAGAAGAAGCGCTTCATGGATCGTCTGGATGTTCAGGAACTGACTGACGAGATTATTCAGCAGCGCGAAGAAATCAGCGAGCAGATTGCTGCCTTGAAGCAGTTTGTGCAGATGTGTGCCAACTATGGCTTCGATGTAACCAAGCCTGCACAGAATGCCCGTGAGGCCGTTCAGTTCGTTTACTTCGGTTATCTGGGAGCCGTTAAGGATCAGGATGGTGCTGCTATGTCTATCGGCCGCATCTCAACCTTCCTCGATATCTTCATCGAGAACGACTTGCGCAACGGAACCCTTACCGAGGCCGAAGCTCAGGAACTCATTGACCAGATGATTATCAAGCTGCGTATCGTCCGCTTCCTGCGTACTCCTGAATACAACGACCTCTTCTCGGGCGATCCGATCTGGGTTACTGCCTCCGAGGGCGGTATGGGTATCGACGGCCGTACATTGGTAACCAAGACCTGCTACCGTATGCTGCATACGCTCGAGAATCTGGGCCCTGCTCCTGAACCGAACCTGACCGTACTTTGGAGCGAGCGTCTGCCTGAGGCCTGGAAGCGCTACTGCGCCAAGATCAGTATCAAGACTTCGGCCATTCAGTATGAGAACGACGACCTGATGCGTCCTGATTATGGCGACGATTACGGTATTGCCTGCTGTGTTTCGCATATGAAGATCGGCAAGCAGATGCAGTTCTTCGGCGCCCGTGCCAACCTGGCTAAGTGTCTGCTGTATGCCATCAACGGCGGTAAGGACGAACGTACAGGCGAGCAGGTAGCTCCGGCTTTTGAGCCGATTTCTTCCGAATACCTCGAGTACGAGGATGTAATGGATAAGTTTGAGCGCATGATGCGTTGGCTGGCCAAGACCTATGTGAACGCTCTGCACATTATTCATTATATGCACGACAAGTACGACTATGAGGCATTCCAGATGTCGCTGCATGATGGCGATGTAGAGCGTACCCGCGCTACGGGTATTGCCGGATTGAGCATCGTTACCGACTCTCTGGCTGCCATCAAGTTCGGAAAGGTTAAGGTTTTGCGTAACGAACAGGGTCTGGCTGTAGGCTTCGAGAATACCGGTTATGTGCCTTACGGCAACAACGATGACAAGACCGATAACATTGCCTGCATGATTACCGAGAAGTTCATGGAGTTCATGCGTCAGCACGGTACCTATCGTCACAGTGTACCTACACAGAGTCTGCTCACCATCACTTCGAATGTGGTGTATGGCAAGTACACGGGTGCTACTCCTGACGGTCGTCCCGCAGGTGTTCCGTTTGCTCCAGGTGCAAACCCGATGAACGGCCGTGATACCCGTGGTGCTCTGGCTGCCTTGAGTTCGGTTGCCAAGTTGCCGTTCCAGCATAGTCATGACGGTATTTCGTACACCTTCGCCATTTCACCTTCGACGTTGGGCAAGGGAACCGATACACAGGTTACCAACCTTGTGCAGCTCATGGACGGCTACTTTACTCCCGATGGAGGACATCATCTGAACGTGAATGTCTTTGACCGCGATCTGCTTGTCGATGCTATGGAGCATCCTGAGAAGTATCCGCAACTGACTATCCGTGTGTCGGGATATGCCGTACACTTTGTGAAACTGACCCGTGAGCAGCAGCTCGATGTATTGAGCCGCACCATCAACCACAGTCTGTAATATTATCGTTATGATCGGCAGAATCCATTCTATCGAGAGTTTCGGAGCCGTCGACGGTCCGGGTATCCGTTTCGTGGCCTTCATGCAAGGTTGCCCGATGCGATGCCAGTTCTGTCACAACCCGGACACATGGGATCCGTCGGCTCCTGTGCAGTTTGAGTGGACTCCCGAGGAACTCTGCCGCGAAGCGCTCCGATACAGAAACTTTATCCGCAAGGGAGGAGTCACCGTCAGCGGCGGTGAACCTCTCTTGCAGGCTTCTTTTGTCCGCGAGTATTTCCGTCTGTGCAAGGAGGAGGGGTTACATACAGCCCTTGATACCAGCGGCGCCATCTTTACGCCGCAGGCTGTTTCGGTGCTGGATTATACGGATCTGGTTCTGCTCGACATCAAGACCACCGATGATACGCTTCACCCTGCATATACGGGTTTGTCGCGCACCAATAACCATAATTGGATGAATCTGCTTTTCGAAAAACGCATTCCGGTCTGGATTCGTCACGTGGTAGTTCCTGAGCGTACGGCCGATGAGCAGCATCTGCGGTCCTTAGCCGAATACCTGCAGCCTTATCTGCCGGTTATAGAGCGTGTCGAGCTGCTCCCGTATCATACGATGGGACGATACAAGTATCAGGAGTTGGGCATCCCCTATCCGTTAGAAAATATGCCCGACTTATCGCAGGAAGCGATAAATCAGGCACGAAAATATTTATCATCTTTACTGCCGGTTCAGATTTCCTGAGCCGGTTTTTTGATGGATATCGTAATCAGGAAGGCAACAGCGTAAAGTGCGGCAAGAACTACAAAGAGAATGTCGAAGTCATAACCCAACCGGTTAATAATTAGGTTCGACAACTGGT
>JAGBQS010000276.1 GCA_017632695.1 Bacteroidales bacterium | reverse complement strand
GTTCGGTGGAACGCTGGTTAACCTGAGTGAGGTTTTTCATGGTGTACAGACACCTGTTCATGTGGTGGCACTGCCCGTTCCGGGTAGCGATGTGCGAGAGGTGGACTATATCTTCAAGGGCTTGCATGCCGATTTGCTTGTCGGGCGATACAATTCGTGGGTAGTGGATGCCGACAATCAGCCTGAATGTCTCGAAATCACAGCTCTCAGCAACGAGGGACAGGTGATGGCGCTGCGACACAGGGAGTATGACATTCGCGGTATTCAGTTCCATCCCGAAAGCGTGCTTACCCCCGATGGCCGTAGAATGATCCAGAACTGGCTGCTCCATAGAGGGTAGAGAGACCCTCTAAATCCCCCTTAAAGGGGGACTTGGGGGTAGTGTAAAGATTAAAGTGTATAGTGTAAAGATTAAAGTTATGTAACAATGAAAAAATATCTGTCAAAACTGATCGACGGCGAATTGCTTACCCGTCAGGACACGCACAACATCATGTTGGGAATCGTGGCCGAAAAGTATAATGAGTGTCAGATTTCAGCGCTGCTGATGGCGCTGCAGACCCGTGGTGTCACGGTTGATGAGCTGCTGGGCTTCCGCGACGGATTGCTCGAAACTGGCAAGCCCGTGGATCTGAACGGTTACAACACGCTCGATATTGTAGGAACAGGCGGCGACGGGAAGAATACGTTCAATATCTCCACCTGTTCGGCTTTCGTTGTGGCTGGAGCCGGCTATCAGGTTTCAAAGCACGGCAACGGAGCATCCACATCCGTTTCGGGCGCTTCGAACGTTCTGCAGGGTCACGGCCTGAAGTTTACCGATAATCCGGACATTATCCGCAAGGCGCTCGACGACGCTGGCGTCTGCTACCTTCATGCACCGCTTTTTGCTTACGGTATGAAGTTCGTGGGGCCTGCTCGCAAGGCCTTGGGTGTGCCGACTTGCTTCAATCTGCTGGGTCCTCTGGTGAATCCTTGCAAGCCAAAGAACAGCCTTCACGGAACAGCCAACCAGCAACAGCAGCGCCTCTATGTTAGCGCACATCAGAAGATTGGCGACAATTATGGCGTCATCACATCGTACGACGGCTACGATGAGATTTCGCTTACTGCCGGCTTCAAACTGGTTACCAACAGCTTCGAGAAAGTCTATACGCCAAAGGATATGGGCTTCAACTACATTGACCCGCACGAGATTTACGGCGGTACAAGCGCAGCCGATGCCATGAAGATTTTCGACAGTGTGCTGAACGGTACCTGTACGAAGGCCCAGAAGGATGTGGTGCTGGCCAATGCTGCCTGCGGCATCGCCGTCATCGACCGCAACAAGAGTGTTGAAGAGAGCATCGAGCTGTGTCGCGAGTCGCTTGACAGCGGCAAGGCTCTGAAGGCTTTCAAAAAGTTTGTGGAGATATACAGTTAAGGTTTATAAGGTTTTAAGGTCGCTTTGCTTGTTAGGTTATAAGGTAATTTACCATGATCAGGCAAGCATTGTAAACAACCTCAACCCTTATAACCTCCAAACCATATAACCTAAAAACCTCAATTTATGCAAGATATTCTCGAAGAAATCGTTGCGAACAAGCGGGTCGAGTTGGCTATTGCTGCCAACGAGATGCCACTGGATGTGCTGAAGAAACTGGTTCAGCAGAAAATCAGGCAGGATGGTGCCCTGAAACTGCGCTCCATGAAACAGAGTCTGGCACGCAGCAAGAGCGGTATCATTGCCGAGTTCAAGCGCAAGAGTCCCTCGAAGGGCTGGATTCACGCCGATGTCACCCCTGAGCAGGTGATACCCCTGTACGAGGCTGGCGGCGCTGCGGCTTGCAGCATCCTGACTGATGAGACATACTTTGGCGGACGACTGGAGTTTGTCCAGCGTATACGGCCGATGGTGCAGCTCCCGTTGCTTCGAAAGGAATTTATCATCGATGAATATCAGCTCTACGAGGCTCGTCTGGCAGGTGCCGATGCCGTCCTGCTCATTGCTGCCGATCTTTTCCAGGACCTGTACGGACAGTTGCTGCAAACGGCACACAACCTGGGACTGGAGGTTTTGCTCGAGGTGCACGATGCCTCCGAACTGGCTTTCCTGCAGGCTGGCATTCCCGATATGCTGGGCGTGAACAACCGTTCGCTGGGAACCTTCCACACCGATGTGCAGCATTCGTTCGATATTGCTGCCCAGTTACAGCGCGTGTTACGTAACCTCACGGTTAGTACCGCCGAAGATCTTCCTTTGCTGGTTTCGGAGTCGGGCATCAGTTCGCCTCAAACGGTTAAGGAGTTGCGCGAAGCCGGATTCCGGGGCTTCCTTATCGGCGAATGTTTCATGAAAGAGGCTGACCCCGGACAGGCGCTCAAGGAGTTTATCGGAAAGATAGTATGATAATCAAGGTATGTGGCATGCGCGAGGCCCAGAACATTCGCGAAGTTGAAGCATTAGGTATCGACTGGATGGGATTCATCTTCTATCCGAAGTCGGAACGCTATTGCGACCGTGTGCCTGAATATCTGCCCGAACGGTGTAAGCGGGTAGGAGTGTTTGTCGATGCCGAGGTGTCGGACATCGTAAAGCATGTGGTGGAGTACGGTTTGCAGGTGGTCCAGCTGCATGGGAGCGAGGACCGGCTGTATGTCATGCAGCTGCGACAGGCGCTGGGAGCCATCGACCGTGTCTGCACCATCGTGAAGGCATTCCGTGTGGCAAGTCCCGACGATTTCCGTCCGTGTGAGCCGCTGGTCGGTTTTGTGGACTATTTCCTGTTCGATACGCCAACCGCAGGATTTGGCGGCAGCGGACGCCAGTTCGACTGGTCGCTGCTCTCGCATTACCGCTGCATGACGCCCTTCCTGCTGAGCGGAGGTATAGGTCCTGACAGTCGCGAGGCACTTAGTCGTCTGGAACATCCGTGTCTGGAAGGCATCGACCTGAATTCGCGTTTCGAGACCGCTCCTGGTCTGAAGGATGTTACAGCCCTCAGGGAATTTCTCGAAGGCAATAGCACCATCCTGACAATCAAGAACTGAATTATATAATTGAATAGAATGAACAATCATGAATAGAATCAATCAACTTTTCCAACAGAATCCGCAGAACTTGCTGAGTCTGTATTTCTGTGCCGGCGCACCGACTCTCGAAGGAACAGCCGACGTAATCCGGACGCTCGAGAAGAACGGTATTTCGATGATCGAAATCGGCGTTCCCTTTTCCGATCCGATGGCCGACGGTCCCGTCATTCAGGACGCAGCTACTAAGGCGCTTCGTAACGGTATGTCTTTGCGAAAGCTTTTTGAGCAGCTCAAGGATATCCGTCAGGACGTGAAAATCCCGCTCATCCTGATGGGTTACCTGAATCCGGTCATCCAGTTCGGATTCGAGCGTTTTTGCCAGAAGTGCGTTGAGGTGGGCATCGACGGCATGATCCTGCCCGACCTTCCTTTTGCCGACTATATGGAGGAATACAAACCCATTGCTGACAAGTACGACCTGCGCATCATCATGCTTATCACACCCGAAACAAGCGAGGAGCGCATTCGCTTCATTGATGAAAACACCGACGGTTTCATTTATATGGTATCTTCGGCAGCCATTACGGGCGCACAGAAGGAGTTTAACGAGGCCAAACAGGCTTACTTCAACAAGGTTCATGCCATGAACCTCAAGCATCCTACCATGATCGGTTTCGGCATCAGTAACAGGCAGACGCTCCAGTCGGCGCAGGCTAATGCCAACGGAGCCATCATCGGCTCGAAGTTTGTTCAACTGCTCGATGCTGCCAAGGGTGATGCCCAACTGGCCATCGACCAATTATACGCAGCACTGAAGGAATGATAGAATATACTGACGAACGCAGCCGGACGCTTGCCACTAAACCTGTAGGACGTCTCCTGTTCCAATTTGCTACGCCAAGCATCATTGCTATGGCAGCCAGCAGTATCTCCAATCTTTGCGACAGCATCTTCATCGGCCAGGGTGTGAACTCGATGGCCATAGCCGGACTGGCAATCACGTTTCCCGTTATGAACATCAGTCACGCTTTCGGAGCCATGATTGGAGTTGGAAGCGGTGCGCAGACGGCCGTTGCCATGGGCGAGGCGAACCGTCGCCGGGCCCTGATGATTTTCGGCAACATGATACGGCTTGACATTACCATCGGCTTGCTTCTTTGCGGCTTCGGCCTGCTGTTCCTCGAACCGATCCTGCGGCTTTTCGGCGCCAGCGACGCGACGTTGCCCTACGCCTACGATTATATGCAGATCATCCTCATCGGTTGTATTATCTCGCACGCCATGCTGGGTATGAACGACCAGATGCGGTCCTCGGGACATCCCAAGTCGGCCATGCTTTGTCAGCTGATAGCGGTTGTGGCTAACATTGTGCTCGATGCGCTGTTCATCTTCGGTTTCGGCTGGGGTATGCGCGGCGCGGCTTTGGCTACGGTGCTGGGTCAGCTGATAGCGTTTGTGGTCGAGATTCAGTTCTTCCGCAACAAGGCAAACTTCGTACACTTCTCTCGGGAGGGTCTGATATTGCGCATGGACATTATACGCGACATCATTTCCATCGGTCTCAGTCCGTTCTTCCTCAACGTGTGCGCCTGTGTAGTGGTGATGCTCATTAACCGAGACCTGTTGTTGCAAGGCGGCTTGGAGGGCGATACCTATGTGGGAGTGTACGGCATTGTGAACCGTATAGGCTTTGTTCTGGTGATGATGGTGATGGGCTTCGGACAGGGTATGGGTCCGATTGTTGGTTTCAACCTGGGTGCCCGCCTGTTCCATCGCGTAACGGGTGTGCTGAAGGTAGCCTACGGTTGTGCAACGTTTGTCATGACTTTCGGATATTTTGTCTTTGCGGTCTATGCCGAACAGATGGCAAGATTCTTTACGAACGATGAACACATGATTGAACTCTGTGTGCCTGCCATACGCATCATGCTATGTATGCTGCCGGTAGTGGGAGGTCAGATGATTACCAGTACCTTCTTCCAGTCTATCCGGCAGGCCAGGAAAGCCATCTTCCTTTCAACTACGCGTCAGATGCTGTTCCTGGTTCCGTTACTGCTTTTCCTGCCCGACTATTTCGCCCAGCGGGGGTGGGGCGGCGTGAACGGCGTTTGGGTCTGCATGCCTGTTTCCGACCTTATTTCGGCTATCATTGCCGGAACGCTGCTCTACCTTCAGGTGCGCCGCTTTAATCATCTGACCGAAGTTCAGCGCCGGAAGTGAATTATGTCGTATAAATACATGAAGACTCTATGAATAAAGTACGAATAACAGCCATCCGACAGACGGTTTATGAGGATCTGATGGCGAAATACGAGAACCCGATAGAACATACCTGCGATGTCAGGGAGGGCCAGCAGTGGATTTCCGTCGATGGCCGGCAGCCCGAAGGCATGTGTCCGGCGGCGTGGTACTCCATGCGCGAGTTCGTAGAGTCGCTGGCCAGAGGAGAAGGCAATTTCTACGATGGCTGGATGAAGAATCCCATGAGTGCGATGATCAGCTGCAACGACGGATTCCGCCCGTTCAGCTTCTATATTGAAGTGATTGATTAATGGTTTGAACCGAAGCTATCCGATTCTTAAGTCGGAACCAGTGAAACAATCAAATCTGACAAGAAAAGGACCGAAATTCTTTTTTAGTTGCTATTGACTGAGCTTTTTCGACCGAAAGTAATTACAAATAGCCTTCGTTTCAAGACGAAGGCTATTTGTAATTTTACATAGAGGTTTCGTTTCAAGACGAAGGCTGTTTGTAATTTTACATAGAGGTTCCGTTTCAAGACGAAGGCTATTTGTAATTTTACATAGAGGTTTCGTTTCAAGACGAAGGCTATTTGTAATTTTACATAGAAGCTTCGTTTCGAGACGAAGGTATTATGTAAAAAGATTCGCTCCTTTCTGTCGTGTCGGTACGCCCATTTGGACGTACAGCATGACTCAGTGCCTATTCATTGGAAGATACCGCTGTTGTTCTCTGCAACGTATAGCCTTCGCAATCGAAAGCGTTTGGTGAGAGGTAGAGTAAATCTCCGTTGAAGTCCATAATGTAAGGCAGACTGCTATACATGCTTAAAGACAGAGCCGTTTTGGGCTCATGGGTATAAATGGAAAAATCGATGGTGATCAGACTGTAGCTTGCGGTTTGGGAACGGAAAGGATATTGGTCCTCACGCGTATTGACGATTATAAGTTCGCCATCCTTCGCGAACGAAAATGTGACTTCGCCAGGCGTGTAATCCGTAGCGTTGCCCCAACCGTCCATAAGCCTGACCAAGTGCCAGGAACCGATCAGTTTGGCCTTATACTCCTTGATTGTGGCTTCCTCAGCCGAAAGGTCGTCATCATTGTTGCAGCTTGTCGGCCCAAACATAAGCAGGAGCATCATGCCCATCCATAAAAGAAGTCTCTTTTTCATAAATATTTGTTTTAGGTAAATTAATTGCAGAATAAACAGTGCAAGTTATAGCTGTGCAGAATAAGCACATGTCTTTCTGTTCTCAACTATTTAATGAACGGGATAGCTGAATACTGCATGAGGGAACCGATTAATCTCTCATAATTGCCGTAAGGGTACCTATTTATATACGAATGAGTTCGCGGATAATTTCATCGGCCAAAGCAAGACCGGAAGCAGTAAGACGGAAGCGGGAAGGTTCGGAAGCTGGCGTTATCAGATCGCGGGACAGGAGGCTCTGCCGTTCGGGAGAATCGGCAAGGATGGCTCCTTGTGCGGTGCGCAATCCGAGCATAATCTGCTCGTTGAAGAGATCGTCGTCGGTAAGCGTTTCAGACTCGGACAAGCGTTTGCCTTTCAGATATGCCTGAAGGTCGGGGGAATTCCAAGAGCGCAAACGGGCTCCGTCGTAGCTGTGTGCACCGGGTCCGAGTCCCAGATAGGGCGTCTGTACCCAATAGCTGCTATTGTGCTTCGACTCGAAACCAGGCAAGGCATAGTTGCTGATTTCGTACTGCCGGTAACCTGCTTGCAGAAGGAGTTGCCTCAACAGGCTGTTCATGGAAAGACAAAGTTCGTCGTCGGCCACTTGCAGCTTGCCTTCGTTTACAAGTCGGCTGAGTGGTGTGCTGTCCTCGACGCTCAGATTGTAGGCCGAAATATGCTGCGGAGCAAGCCGGATGGCTTGTTCTATGGAGCAACGGAAACTTTCGAGTGTTTGCTGCGGCAGACCGTACATGAGGTCGATGCTGATGTTCTGGATGCCGGCTACCTCACGTAAAAGCCTGATGGCTTCAGTCGGTTTCTGGGCGTTGTGACGGCGATGGATTATCTGGAGTTCGGCATCTACAAAACTCTGTACGCCCATGCTGATACGATTGATACAGGGCGGGAGCGAGGACGCGAATGCCGGTGTAACGTCTTCCGGATTCACTTCGAGCGTGAATTCCAGAACTCCGGAGAGGTCGAAGACTTCGTGCAGTCCATCGGTTAACTTATGCAAGACATCTGTCGGAAGCTGTGATGGTGTTCCGCCTCCGATGTAAACCGTTCGGACAGGTTCGGACAGAAACGAGTTGCGCTGTCGGGCTTCCTGCAGCAGCCTTTCGACAAAAAGAATGCGATCTCCACTCATTGTAGTTGAGTAGAAATCGCAATAAATGCATCGTGATTTACAAAACGGTATGTGTATGTAAATACCCGCCATTGTATCATTACAGATAGGCGAGAAGCAGCTTGGCGTTGGGGCTCTTGCGAATCTTCAGCAAGGCACGTTCACGAATCTGACGTACGCGTTCGCGGGTCAGACCCAATTCCTGACTGACTTCTTCCTGGCTCTTTTCGGGACAATCTATACCGAAGGTCTCCTTTATAATCAGGGCTTCGCGCTCCTTGAGCATGCTCTTCAGGAGGTTGTCGAGCTCGATGTGGAGAGATTCGTTATTGAGGGTGGAGTCGGTAGCCTCGAGCTTGGTGTCGGGGGTGACATCAAGAAGCGTACCATCTTCATCGTCCTGCAACGGAGAGTCGAGACTCACACCGCGGCTGTTGGCTGCCATCGTTTCGCGAATCTTGGATGGTTCAACATCCAGTTCGTCGGCAATTTCCTCGATGGTGGCGGGGCGGTTCAGTTCCTGTTCGAAACGGTTCTGAACGACACGTATCTGGCGGATCAGGTTATTCTGATTGCCCGGAAGACGTACCATACGAGCCTGTTCTGACAGAGCCTGCATGATGCTCTGACGAATCCACCAAACGGCATAGGAAATGAACTTAAAGCCACGTGTCTCGTCGAATTTCTCGGCTGCCTTAACGAGGCCTACGTTGCCTTCGGAAATAAGGTCTGACAGACTCAAGCCTTGATTCTGATACAATTTAGCGACAGACACCACGAAACGCAGGTTTGCTCTGACAAGCTTATCCAATGCAACCTGATCTCCTTTGTGAATCTTTTGAGCCAGTTCCACTTCTTCATCTGGGGTAACCATGTGCTCTTTTGAGATCGCGGTGAGGTAGCTTTCAATCGACTCCTCCGTGCGTCGGGTGATGTTTTGTGTAATCTTAATCTGTCTCATTTCTAAAATTTTCGAAAATTTAGCGCGCAAATATAAATATAAAATATTTAATTGCCAAGTTTTCGGGTAGAATATAAGCCGTTTTGTGTGATTTTTAGCCCTGATTGCCAGCTTTAAGTAGCATAATCAGCTTTAAACTTAAATCGAAGAAAATCATTTTGGAACTCACATTCAGCGTCACATCGTTTTCGGCCACTTCAAGTTCGTGCATGATACCTTCAACATTCCGCGCGTTGACAAATCGCGAGAATCGGGAACTGAATGTTTCCTCGTCGGGCTTCATATAATTGAGTTCCGGTTGATGCAGGTTCATGACATAATTCTCGCGAATCAGGTTCTGAGCATATTGCAGATAACCCTTTTGCCGTTCGCGTCCGAGATTGGCCATTTCTTCGCTCCACTTCTTCATTTCGAAGAGCTTACGGGAATAACTGAGACGCATCATGGCGCAGAATTTCTCAAAGAAGAACAGACGGTCTTCTTCGTCGGGCTGCTGGATACCGGGCTGTACAAAGTTGCCCTGAAAGTCGATAGGGGCCAGTTGAAGTCGCTGTACGCGGCTCTGTATAGTTCCGATGATTTGTTCGGGGTTGTTGCTGACCATCAGGAAGAAAGTCTTTTCATAGGGTTCCTCGACGATTTTCAGCAGCTTGTTGGCGGCATCCTCGTTCAGTTTTTCGGGCAGCCAAAGGATGAGAATACGGTAGTCCGATTCGTAGGGTTTGGTGGACAGCGTCCTGATGATGCTGCCTGCCTCGCTCACAAAGATGTGTGCCTGTTTGTTCTCGTCGCTGCCCTGCGCTCTGATCCATTGCTGGAGGTTCAGGTTCGGATTCTGCATCAGGGCTGTACGCCAATCGGAAAGAAAATCCTCGCTTACCGAAGCTTCCTTACCGGATCCTCCCTTGTTGATAAGCGGATAGACCCAATGCAGATCCGGATGTCCCAACTTGGAAGCCTGGATACATTCGGGGCATTCACCACATGGCTCCCCGTCATGTTTGTGCTGGCACAGAATATACTGGGCTGCTGCCCAGGCAAGGGCCAGTCCGCACGTTCCTTCCGGACCGGTTATCAGCAAGGCATGGGGCAGCCGGTTATTATCGATGGCGTCCCGTAATTTTCCGACTGCAATATCCTGTCCGGCAATGTCTCTGAAAAACATGTTCTTTGTGCTTTATTTTTCCTTAATCAGACCGGTAGTATAAGCCACCAAGAGTTTTTTCAGGTTGAGAACCTGTTCCTCCAGTTCCTTGCCACGGTCGGTATCGCCTACCAGCATACGGTGTTCAGTAAACTCTTCGAGTTGTACGCGGCTATGGATGTCAGAGCCTTCAAGAATGGCTTTCTCCTTGCTTTCGAACTGTTCGTGCTGAACCAGTTGCAGTCCGTGACTGTTGTAAATAAGCGTATATCCCGCAATGCCGGTTGTGGCGTGATAGGGTTTCGAGAAACCGCCGTCGATGACCAGACGCAGACCTTCGGCACGGAGGGGCGATTCGCCCTTCAGCGTTCGTACGGGTACGTGTCCGTTAATAATATGACTCTTCGCCGGATTAAGACCGAATTCTTTCAGGATATGGCAACAGGTTTCTTTGGTGTTGGCTAGCACAAAGTAGGCACCCTTCTTTTCGGTGTATAATTCCTTGTCGTCGAGGAAATATCGCTCAAAGGTTGTCATCTTGTCCTTGTTGAACAACGGTGAGCCTGGACCGCACCACAGGTAGAGCATATAATCCAGTGCGTCCTGCTGTTTCTTGCTTCCGCGCGGTGCGAAATAGGCACGTCGGATGACCCGGTCAACCCGT
>JAGBQS010000275.1 GCA_017632695.1 Bacteroidales bacterium | reverse complement strand
TCCGCAAACATAGTAGCCGGGAACTAGTTCCAAAGCAATATTCTGTACGGTGTATCCGTTGTATTTGCGGGTTTTGCCCAATATGGGATGCAGGTCAACTCATGATTCCAGAAGGGCATCAACGCCGGATGCTTCGCGAACCGCTTTCCGTAAGGCCCGGGCTCTGTTCTCCCATTCCTGCCGATTGCTGTAAAGCGAACTGAGATAATCGGTCATCTTTTGTCCGTCAGCATCAAACCGGCGGTAGTATTCGTAGGGCTTGATCTTATAAAGAGTGTCATACTGTTTCCATGCCTTGAAGTCGAAGGCCGACAGGACGTTCTGCAGACTTTCATCAAGGCTATAGGGACGTATGCGGCCGGGAGCGTAGGAGACCACCAGTCCGGTCGTGTCCACATTGTATGAAAACATGATTCCGAACTGTTTCTCAATCTGGCCCATGACCTGGTTCAAGGGTTGTTCCATCCGGTTTTCGACAGACATCCTGACAGATTGGGACAGAATAACTGTCGGCAGTAAGGTGATAATGACAGAGATTAATAGCTTTTTCATCGGTTAATGATGGGATAAGAGTTTATTGTATATAGTAAATCTGGTTGGCTTTTCCGGACAGGCGGCAAGTGCCATCGGAAGATACAATGACCTTGCCTGCAGGTTTGCTTTGACCGTCCTTGCTTATTTGTTTGAGTATGTGCTTGCCGGGTTTGATTCCGGACAGATACGCATCGCCGTCGTTGGTAAAATAAACCAGACTTGATGTTCCGTTGCTAAGAGCTTTTGCATTTTGGCCGACGTCCGTAATCTTCATGGAAGGAAGATTATGTAGAAGCGATTCTTCGTTCAGGGTTACCTGACAGCACGATCCTCCTGCCATCAATACAGCCCAACCCTGTTCCGGGTAGCCTTGAGCATAGTAGGTTACGGCTTTTTCAGGATACTTTTGGCGATATTCGCTAACGGCCTGGTAAACATCCGAAAAGACGGATTTGCCATTGGGAAGTTTGCGCTGCTGCTGGCGCGGAGCCATATTCTGACCGCCGGCAGGCGCCCAAAGAGTATTCGGATTGCGTTTGTCGGGTTGTTTGTAAAACCAGTATTGTATCTGTATGATGTCGATTACCCGGCTCAGTACCGGATCGGCAAGCAGGCTGTCCTGTACCTCTTTGGTGCATGCTAATGCTGTGAGCGGATGCAGACCCGTTTCCTTTTCCCATTCGTCGATGCATTCAAGCCAGAAGCGGGTAAAGTGATAGGGCCCGGTGTATTCCTCGCTGATCAGGTGAACTACATTCGGATAATCCCTGAACTGTTCCAGATTCTGACGGATATATTGGCGGTGAAGATTGCGCATGGTTGTGTTCTGTTCGTCGTAGAACCATTCTGCCACAAAGATACGTTTGTCGCCTGCAAAAGGAACGGGTTCTGGAAATACGGTTCCATTGATGTTGTTAACCGGTCTCCACGGACAATCGACCCAATGCGCGCCGGCTTCCAGAATGTTGTGCTGGAAGTAGTGCTCAAGGAAAAGCAGATGATTGGGAGCCTTGCGGGCAAACTCCTGCAAACGCTCATAATACCATGTGTTGGGTTGTGCAAGATCATAGCGGGAAAGTCCTTCCCACGCTGTCCCCTGACCGCTTCTGGCCCAAGGCTGTTCATAAAAAGGAGCCCAGCAATCGGCATCCCGCCTTCTGATGCGTTCGTGGTCATCCCGTCGTCTGTCGTACCACAGTCCGTACCATTGGTCGAAGACCAGCGTATGCGTCCGGTCAAGGAAGGCAATGACAGAGTCAACATGATCGGTAAAA
Organism: Bacteroidales bacterium; assembly: GCA_017632695.1. Taxonomy (GTDB): domain Bacteria; phylum Bacteroidota; class Bacteroidia; order Bacteroidales; family UBA3663; genus Liminaster. The sequence continues at coordinate 5,643 of JAGBQS010000275.1, read as the reverse complement.
CCAAGGCCGGTCCGGTCGGGAACAAAACGGGTCAGTGCCGGCTGTGCTTTTTGTTCGACAAACGTCGGCCGTATCTTACCGCTCCACCAGGGCGTATTGTATTTGCCGCCTGTTAACAGGCCGTTGTTACCGGTAAGATGTCCGTCTGTCAGGGAAATACGACAAGGTTCCGTTTCCGGTTCCTTCATCTTTTGACGGTCCTGTTTCTTCCTTAGTTGTGCCAGTTCCTGCTGCGTTTTTTTGTCAATAACCTGATATTGGCTGGTAACGATTGCCTGTTGTTGCCGGATAAGCATTTCGAGTGTGAAACGTGGAGTCGTTCTTGCCAGTCCGGCAAGCTGCATGGCTTGTTCGGGGGTAGGACTGCTGGTTGCCTCGGTTGGTGTTTCGAGCAACGCGGGCTTGCCTGGTTTGCCAGTGCGTTTGTCGAGTTGTGCAAAATATAGGCTGCGCGGACTGATATGTTCGTTGCTGCCAACCCAAATACCGTTGCCTTGGAATTGCGCCCAGACACCATAAGCCCGGTTCCGGTTCTCTGGATCCGGTGAGAAACAATGTACCGTTGCCGCCGAACATTGCCACAGCGTACTGTTGGCAGCTGTCCATCCGGCGCCGTTGTGATCCTGTCCGATATTTTTCAGCACCAGATCGTGACCGTCTATGTCAACGATGTCGAAAAGCAAACCGGTAGCCCATGCGTCGATGCCTCCGCTGTAATCAAGAGCTTCACGGGCTTCGCATTGAACGAAGGCATTCGGTCCTGGTGCCGCCCAACCTCCTGCAAAGGCATGCATGGCGTGTTCTGCCAGACAGCGTAGAATCAGTGTCTGTTGTCCGAAAACATAAAAGGCATTCCTGCGATGACCTGCTACCTCGCTTACTGGCTGCAGATACATGCAGTCTTCGATGCTGATACGTTGTCCGTGTGGCTGAACAATCACACCGCTACCAGCCAGATGCCGGAAATTAACGCGCCGCACCCAGCAGTCCAGAGCGTTATCGAGGCTGATGCCGGTCCATAGATGCTGCTCGTCTTTCGGATTGGAAGGATTATATTCCGATTCTATGCTGAGGTCTTCGATTCCGGATTGCCGGATGTATCCGTTGCTCCAGTTGTATATCAGGGCATAGGCCTGGTTTTTTCCGGCATCGAAAGTCATATACACAGGGGCATCAAGTTCAAGGGAACTGTCATTTGAAATGCTCCTGCGGTAGCGCACGTCCACTTCTCCGGGCTTCCACCCCAAGGCACTGATGCCTCCGCCGTATTCCTGGCAGCCGTATTGCTCAATCCAGTCCTTTGTACTGGGATGTACAACCTCGATTTCGGCTCCTCTTTTCAGAAGATGGGTGCTCCCGGCAGTTGAGAGTGAACGATCGCCGGCGTGTACCATACCGGTAAGATACAAGGTGTCTGCTGAAGTTGCAATCCGGTTGCCTTGAACCAGGATGGCAGGATTCCGGTCGGCTCCTTGCATAAGTAACGTTGTCTTTTCGGCGCCCATACCTCGCAGTATGACTCCGCTTTGTCTGATTTGCAGACGTCCGTTGAGCATGAAGGTGCCTTCGGCCAGCTGAACCACACCGCGGAAACCTTGTTCGTCGGGAGTCATTTGGCTCACTAAATCGATGGCTTCCTGAATGGCTCGGGTGTTGTCTCCCTCCACAGGGGACAGGATCAGGCTTGATGGTAGTGTCGGAATGGTATCGGCCGATGCTTTGTATCCGCAATACGAATAATCGATGGAGGGTAAGTCAATCGCTGCGACCAAAGAGGCTGCAGTACAGAACGATAAGACTATACAGGTTAGTTTCTTCATGTCGGATGCTTTTTACTTCCTTAAAACGGAAACTCTCAGGAAGTTATTTCGGAGCTTTATATTTGTAAAGATATATAGCTATTATCAGAAAAACGATGTTGGGTAACCAGACGGCAGCCATAACCGGCATGTCGCCGCTGACTGCAAACGACGAGCTGACAGTTTGGAACAGGATATAGAGAAAGGCCAGTACCAGTCCGATACCCAGATTGATACCCATGCCGCCTCGGATTTTTTTGGAAGAAAGGCACACGCCGATCAGCGTAAGAATGAACGATGTGGCGATGGCTGCGAACCTCTTGTGATATTCAATCTCGAAATCCTGTATGTTTCCGGTTCCGCGGAAACGCTGTTTTTCGATATACGCACTTAGCTCGGGTGTCGTCATCTTCTCATAATCGTCCGTTTGGATAATAATGTCTTCCGGGCCGATGGCAATTACGGTATCCATCTTCAGACCGGACTCAAGCGTTTCTCCGTCTTCGTTAATGTGACGGATGTTCCACCGGGTAAGCTCCCAATGGTAATCGCCTTTGTATTCAGCCTTGTCGGCCGTCAGACGCGAAACCAGTTTCTTGTTGTCATAACTTTCCAGAGCAAAGCGTCGGCCGGTATTGTTGCGAATCTCGAACATGTACATATAAAACACCACGCCCGGTTCAACCATGAACTGATTGTTGGTCGATACCTTTTTCTGCTTGTCTTTATAGTAGGTGTTCAGAAACTCGATGCGGTTGACGCTGGTCGGGGGAATGACAAAACTGTTGAGGGTGAATGTCAGCAGTCCCAGAAATGCAGCCGATAGGATGTAAGGCCTCAGTAATCGGTTAAAGCTGACACCTGATGCCAGCATGGCGATGATTTCGCTGTCGCCTGCCAGCTTGGAAGTGAAAAATATACAGGCAACGAAGACAAACAGCGGCCCGAACAGATTGGCAAAATAAGGGATGTAGTTCAGGTAGTATTTGATAATCTCCCACGCCGGAGTGTCGTGCGCCTCAAACTTATCCATCTTGTCATTGTAATCCAATACAATGGCAATAGCAAGAATCAGGACAATCGTAAAGAAATACGTGCCCAGAAACTTCCTGATTATATACCAATCGAGCTTTTTCAAGTGCGGTTTGTCTTCGTTGTTGGGAATCAATCTTCGTCTTCGTCCTCAATGCCGGCTGCGCGGTGAATGCGCTTGCGCTCCAGTTCGTCGAGCACGATCTTGCGCATACGAAGGCTCTTTGGCGTTACTTCAACGTATTCGTCTTCCTTGATGTATTCCAAAGCTTCCTCAAGTGAGAATACCTTCGGCGGAATCAAAGCGGCCTTTTCATCGCTCGACTTCGAACGCATGTTCGTGAGTTTCTTCGACTTTGTTACGTTTACGGTCAGGTCTTTGTCTTTGGCATGTTCGCCAACCACCTGTCCGCCGTAAACTTCGTCCTGGGGGAAAATGAAGAACTTGCCGCGATCCTGCAACTTGTCCAGGGCATAGGCAAAAGCGGTTCCTCCCTCCATAGCAATGATGGAGCCGTTGGTACGGCGTACGATTTCGCCCTTCCAGGGTTCATAATCCAGGAACTGATGTGCCATGATGGCTTCGCCGGCCGATGCCGTAAGAACATTGGTGCGGAGTCCGATAACGCCTCTTGACGGAATCTTGAACTCCATGTGGATGCGGTCGCCCTGAGTTTCCATGCTGACCATTTCGCCCTTGCGACGGGTTACCATATCGATCATCTTCGAACTGTATTCTTCCGGGCAGTTGATGGTCATCTGTTCGATCGGCTCGCATTTTTTGCCGTCAATCTCTTTGATGATTACCTGCGGCTGACCGATCTGCAGTTCGTAGCCTTCGCGACGCATGGTTTCGATGAGAATGGAGAGATGAAGTACGCCTCGGCCATAAACCATCCAGGCTCCATCGCGGGCCTCGTTCTTTTCTACACGGAGGGCAACGTCTTTCTCAAGTTCCTTCATCAGACGGTCCTGAATCTGACGGCTGGTCACAAATTTGCCTTCCTTGCCGAAGAATGGAGAGTCGTTGATGGTGAACAGCATCGACATGGTCGGTTCATCGACCTTGATGCGTGCCATAGCTTCCGGATTGTTGACATCGCTGATGGTATCGCCGATTTCGAATCCTTCGATACCGGTCATAGCGCAGATGTCGCCCGAAAATACTTCGTCGACTTTCTTCTTGCCCATGCCTTCGAAGGTGTAGAGTTCCTTGACACGGACTTTTTTCGATTCTATGCCCTCGTCGGTGTGGTGCATCAGGAGTACGTCCTGGCCGACCTTAACCGAGCCGCGGTGTACGCGTCCGATGGCAATACGTCCTACAAAACTCGAGTACTCAAGCGAGGTGACAAGCATTTGTGTAGGACCCTCGATGATTTCCGGAGCCGGAATGTTTTCGAGGATGGCGTCAAGCAGGGCAGTAACGTTGTCTGTCGGCTTCTTCCAGTCGTCCGACATCCAGCCGTTCTTTGCCGATCCGAAAATAGTTACGAAATCCAGCTGTTCTTCAGTAGCGCCGAGGTTGAACATCAGGTCAAATACTTTTTCCTGCGCCAGATCGGGAGTACAGTTCGGTTTGTCCACTTTGTTGACCACCACAATCGGCTTCAAGCCAATCTGAATGGCTTTCTGGAGCACGAAGCGGGTCTGGGGCATGGGGCCTTCGAAGGCATCAACAAGGAGCAGACAGCCGTCGGCCATGTTCAGCACACGCTCTACTTCTCCACCGAAGTCGCTGTGGCCTGGAGTATCGATAATGTTGATTTTAGTCCCTTTGTAATTGATGGAAACGTTTTTGCTCAAAATGGTGATTCCACGTTCACGCTCCAGATCAAGGCCCTGTGAAGAGCCGTCGAGCATGAGGTCGGCGGTAGCCTGGTTCTCACGGAAGAGGTTTCCCGCATGAAGCAACTTGTCGACGAGGGTGGTTTTGCCGTGGTCGACATGTGCGATAATCGCAATATTACGAACGTTCTGTTGCATAAATTAATTCAGTCTTTTCTACCTTAAATATATATTAACACCGCGCAAAGATATGGAAATAATTAATAGGTTGGTGCTTTTATACCTTTAAATATATATAAATGGTTTTTGTTTTGTGCAATTTTGTAATGTGCGTCCCTCAATACGTAAATGCTTTTGGCAAAAAATCCGTTCTCCTTAAGGGGAGTAAAATTTTCCCTTAAAGCCCGCAAATTTTCTCCTTAAGGGACGTAAATTATCAGAGGGTATTCTAGGTCTGTGTTTCTTCGGGTCAGTACAGAACGTCGATTCTGTGTTTTGGGATGAAAATCTGTCGCGGAGACTGGAAAAAGTAGCAAAAACTTTGCGATGAACTGCCGTTTTTTGTCAGTTGAGCCTTTCAAAAACGGGGTAAAAGGGGGCTGTTCGGAGTCAAAAACACGTCAATTTCGAAAAAAGTTGCGAAAAAATTTGGAGGGTGTCAGAAAACCCTCTATCTTTGCACCCGCTTTCGCTTCAAAACCGGAAGCAAACGATCTTTGAGGAACTGAATTAATGATATAAAGTAGTACAAAGCAAGGTAGAGCGAGTGCGAAGAGGATCTTGAAAGAGAAACTCAGAGAGCTTTACCGTCAAAAAGCATGACTCAGGAGCCGGAGGAATCAGACCAAAGTCTATTATCCCGCAAGGGAAATAAACGATATTAACAACGAAGAGTTTGATCCTGGCTCAGGATGAACGCTAGCGACAGGCCTAACACATGCAAGTCGAGCGGCAGCACCTCGGGTGGCGAGCGGCGCACGGGTGAGTAACGCGTATGTAACCTGCCCATGAGTGGGGGATAGCC
>JAGBQS010000274.1 GCA_017632695.1 Bacteroidales bacterium | reverse complement strand
TGAAATTAAGTCTTGAGAAAGCGCAGGCTTTTGTTCCTGCCGGTTCTTTGGCATCAGTGGCAGCTGCCACACAGGCATGTAACGAACTTTTGGAGTCGGGCAAGGGTGCCGGTAACGATTTTCTGGGTTGGGTACACCTTCCTTCGAGCATTACCGACGAGTTCCTGAATGATGTTCAGGCTACAGCTAACTTGCTTCGCGAGAAGTGTGAAGTGATCGTGGTTGCCGGTATCGGCGGTTCCTATCTGGGCCCGCGTGCCGTCAATGAGGCTTTGGCAAGTGCTTTCGATGCCTATCAGACATCGCGCAAGAACCCGATTGTTGTCTATGCCGGCAATAATATCGGCGAAGATTATCTGGCCGACCTCTTCGACCTCCTGAAGGAGAAGCAGTTCGGCATCATCAATATCAGTAAGTCAGGAACCACAACCGAGACCGCTTTGGCATTCCGTCTGCTGAAGACTCTGCTCGAGGAGAAGGTCGGCAAGGCTGAGGCTCAGAAGCGCATCGTGGCTGTAACCGATGCCAAGCGCGGCGCTCTCTGCACGCTGGCAACCAAGGAAGGCTACAAGAAGTATGTCATTCCGGACAATGTGGGCGGCCGTTTCTCGGTGCTGACTCCGGTAGGTCTGCTGGCTATTGCCTGTGCCGGTAACGATATCAAGGCGCTTGTAAAGGGTGCTCAGGATATGGAGAAGGCTACGGGTGTGGATGTACCTTACGAGAAGAACCCGTCTGCCCAGTATGCCGCTATGCGTAATGCCCTTTATCAGTACGGCAAGAAGACCGAGATTCTGGTGAACTATCAGCCTAAGCTGCACTATATGTCGGAGTGGTGGAAACAGCTCTTCGGCGAGAGCGAGGGTAAGGACCACAAGGGAATCTTCCCGGCATCGGTTGACTTCACCACCGATCTGCACTCAATGGGTCAGTGGATTCAGGAAGGCGAGCGTACCATTTTCGAGACGGTTATCAGCGTCGAGAAGCCTAACCGCGAGGTTGTTGTGCCCACCGACGAGGAGAACCTTGACGGCCTGAACTTCCTGGCAGGCAAGCGTGTGGATCAGGTGAACAAGATGGCCGAACTGGGTACGCAGATTGCGCACGTTGACGGCGGTGTTCCGAACCTCAAGGTTGAGATTGAGAAGCTCGATGAGTACAATCTGGGTCAGCTGATTTACTTCTTTGAGCGTGCCTGCGGTATCTCCGGCTATCTGCTGGGAGTGAACCCGTTCAACCAGCCTGGTGTCGAGGCATACAAGAAGAATATGTTTGCCCTGCTCGAGAAGCCCGGTTACGAAGAGGCAACCAAGGCTATCAAGGCCCGTTTGGGTAAGTAACAGATTCATAATCCGTGGGGGTCGGAAGGCTCCCGCGGGTACTTTTTATTTATAGGTATTTTTTATTTAAAGGTATAAGCTGTTATACCAAACAAAAAGATAAGCGATGCGTCTCCTGTTTTCTCTTGCATGTCTGATTCCTGCTCTGCTTTGGGGTGGAACGGGTACGTGGACCAGTACTGCTACCGGAACGGCTCTGAATTATACCGCTTCCGAAGCCATCGGAACGGCAGCCAAGGATGCGGGAGGAAAGTACATGACCGTCGTGTATCTGGAGAATCTGGGATTCCGGAAAATCGGACAGAACTCCAATGCCGAAGACGTTGCCTGGTTGCGTACGCAGGGATATCGGGTCATCGAGATTGACTATGCCAATCACGAGAAAGCCGTTTCCCCGTATCTGAATCTCGATATTCAGGCAATCAATGCGGCTTTGCAGAGCGGATCGTTTTGCGGTACCGCGAATATTTCGGCCGACAGGGCCTATATTCTGATGGAGGGTTACCGGATCCGACGGGATGTGGGCTATTATCTGGACGATCCTACGGTTTATAATCTTCCGGACAGTTACGCCCAGACAGCCGGCGATTCCCTGTATCTGGATCTGGTTTATCCGGCCAATCCCTCGCAGCCGGTTCCCGTGCTTGTCAGTTTTTCGTACAGCAACAGCGAACATGCCAATCCGAACAAACGGATGTACCTGGGCTATACGTTCGGCGCTTTCCGCGATTCGGTTCTGGAGGGAGCTTCGGCCATCGGTATGGCGTGGGCTATCTGCGATCATCCGAAGTATTGCACCTGGGGCAACGGCAAGTATTCAGGCGGAGCCAACAAGAGCTTGGCTTCCATCGAGGTGAATCCGGATTCCTACAGGAAGGTCAAGTCGGCGGTGCGTACCGTTCGCGCTATCGGCAAGGAATTGGGCTTGAATGGCGAAGTGGCCGCTACGGGCTTTTCGCGCGGATCAACCGCCGCTTCGCTGCTGGTTGGCGATAGCAAGCTGGAAGCGCTCGAATCGTCCGAACGGGGCTGTTACCCGGACGAAAGCAGCAGCATATCGGTAGCCGTTCTGGGTCCAGGTGTGTTTAGCTATCAGCAGATGTCGACTACGACCAACGAGTATCAGAAGATGGCCGGTTACGTATCGGCGTTCCCTGCTAACGGATGGTCCGTTCAGGGCGCACACGCTACCATCGGAACCAAGGCTTCGGCACCCTGCCTGTTTTTCTATAACAGCGACGATGATTCCAACTATGCTACCCAGGCTGCCTTTCTGAAGGGCCTGCTGGATCAGCTGGAAGTCGAAACCGAAGTGCTGAAGGATTACGGTACCGGTCACTCGGTGCCGCAGGACACCGAAAGCCTGAAAAAGATGTACGACTTTATCGGCAAGTATGTGACCTTGCCGACAACCGGACTGGATGCCGTGAGCGCAGATTCAGGACAGACAACCGGTATGATTTGCGATTTGTCCGGACGACCTGTTGCCGACAGTATGAGGGGCATACAGGTATCATCCGGACGGAAAATATACAGAAAGTAAGAAGATGCTGAAAGCAGTTTTGTTCGACATGGACGGAGTCCTGTTCGACTCTATGAAGAACCATGCAGAAGCCTGGTATCAGACCATGTGTGAACATCATGGTTTCGTCTGCGACCGTACCCTGTTTTATCTTTACGAGGGTTCGACGGGTGCACAGACCATCGATGCGCTGTTTTGTGAGCAGCGCGGACGGCATGCTACCGAATACGAGATTGAGACCATCTACAGGGAGAAGTCGACATGCTTTACGCAACTGGGTCCGGCCGAAGCCATGTCCGGAGCGTACGACGTGCTCCGGAAAGTGGGAGCGATGCACCTGACGCCAGTGCTGGTAACCGGTAGCGGACAGGCTTCGCTCATCGATAAGCTTTCGCGTGAGTATCCGGGTGTGTTCACGTCCGATCACATCGTTTCGGCCAAAGACTGCCCCATCGGCCAGGGCAAGCCGCATCCTTACCCTTATCTGATGGGACTGCAGAAGGCGGGCGGCATTGCTCCCTCGGAGGCTATTGTGGTCGAAAACGCACCGATGGGAGTTCAGGCAGGTCATGCAGCCGGAATCTTTACCATCGGAGTGAATACGGGTCCACTCGATCCGCAGGTGCTCACAGACGCCGGAGCCGATCTGGTTCTTGGCAGCATGGAGGAACTGGCGCAAAGGTTTGAGACCGTCGTTGCTACGCATTTCGCCCTGTAGTGCCCCGTTCTTTCAAGCCGCAGTCAAATTGAGATTCCCTATTAAAAAGATAAATCATAGAAATATTTAACCTGAAACCGATTTAACCTTTATCGCTTATGGAAATTATTATCTTTTTCCTGCCTGTTCTGGTGGCATTGGTAATGGCAGCCATGGTGACATCCAAGCGTTACAAGACCCTGTCGCAACGGCTTTTGATAGCAGTGTTGCTGAATTTTGCGGGCTACTTTATCTGCGACGCATTCGTCGTCTTCCCCTATTCACCGGCTTCGGCTGTTGTTGTCTCATACGTAGTGATGTCGTTCTTTGCGATTGCGATTCCGATTTCGACCTGCGTTTTGGCCTGGTCGCTCGTTACCAACAGGCAGAGGCCCGGTTTCTACCTGTTTTGGATCTATCTGCTGCCAACGCTTTTACTGCTGCTGGAGCTGATGAATTATTCGGGGTTGGGATTTGACAATGCACTCGATTATATGGCACACGGGCGTATGCTTCCATCGGGATTGGACAACTTCGATATACACAAATATGAACTGTTTACGTTCATTGCCATCAAATTGCTCGCCATTCTTTGCGGAATCGGACAGTTGATCAGTTTTGTCTATCTTATTTATCTGTTGTGGTATACAGATTTTACCCCACGGGTATTTTTCCGATGGCTGTCAGGTAAAGCTCCGATCCGGCCGATGCATCTGTTATTTGTCATTTTCATGATTCAGGTTCTGATTTTCAATTGTCGTGTAACCACCGGAGGACAGTATCTGAAGGCTCATTCAATGGTTTACTCCCTGATCTGTTTGGGTACGTGTCTGTGTACATTCTGGTTAGGAACGTTGGGCATGAAGCTGCGCCGTCCCTGTATTTTCCGCGGAAAGCCTACACATCCGCATCCAAGGTTTGCCGATATGCCGGTGGCTGTTTCCGATGTCGAGAGTATCAGACTGCATAAAGGCAAGGTTGTTTCCGAGATGGACGATGATATGGAGTCGGAGAGCTACCGTACGCTCAATCTTCGCGACGATCTGCTGGTGCTGATGCGCGAGAATCTGTACTATTTGCAGCCCGGATTCAGCAGTTTCAGTCTGGCAAGTGCACTGGGTATTACCCGAAGGGGACTGGAGAATCTCATCCGGATTCTGTATCACGTATCATACGAGGAGTATGTAATCATTCAGCGTTGTGAGTATCTGCGTCGCTACAGGATGGTATATAAAGATGAGGAAGTGACCGAAATAGCCATGCAATGCGGCTTCCAGAGTGTCGATCAGATGTCCAGGCAGCTGCGTTCCTATCAGATCTACATGCAGCCCTTCGACGATTTGGCAATCCTGTAACGTAACATGCTTGGCTGACAACTTCAGTTAGCGAATTTTCATAGTTTGGGTCGATTATAACCCATATTTTATCTTTTTTGCCGCGATAGTTTGGTTTTCTCACAAAAAAGCCATAACTTCGCGGCGTCTAACAACAAAATGGCTCCCTAGCTCAACTGAATAGAGCATCTGACTACGGATCAGAAGGTTGTGGGTTTGAATCCCGCGGGAGTCACAAAAAAGTGAGTTCCAGATTAATGGAGCTCACTTTTTTTAGTGAATCCCGCAAGGTTGCCAAAGTAATCGCGGGAGTCACTTAAAGTGAGTTCCAAGAATAATGGAGTTCACTTTTTTTAGTGAAT
>JAGBQS010000273.1 GCA_017632695.1 Bacteroidales bacterium | reverse complement strand
CGGTAAGCTGCTTGTATTCGGCATAACGGCCTGGATTGTGCGGGGCACGGCAATCGAAAACAAAGCCGCCTCCATTACCTGAAAAATCATTGGGTACACCCTTCTTAAAGCTGAAACTGATTATTCGCACGGTCAGCGGGCCCTTTTCGGGCTGTGGCTGGAAACGCGGTAAGGCAGCCACTTCCTGCAACAGGTCCAACAGATACGGGTACTCGTTGCATAATTGTTTACCCTCGCTAAGAATCAGGGAAAGAGCCTTCGGGATGGGGGTCAGGAACGCGGCTTTCCTTTCCAGGATACCGCGGAAACCATAAGCGCCCAAAACCTGTAACAACCGGAAAAATACAAACTGGCTGAGCCGGTAACGGAACTCATCATCCGAGACGTCCATATACTGACGCAAGGCACCGAGATAAGTGGACAGCAACTCGTTACGCAAGTCATCGGGATAACCGGCACGTGCCTGCCAAAGGAATGATGCCACATCATAGTAAACGGGACCCTGATATCCGGACTGGAAATCGATGTAGTAAGGCAGACCCTCCTTAACCTGAATGTTGCGCGACTGGAAATCGCGATACAGGAAGCCACTGTTGGGAGCCTGGAGCAAGCGGACTTCGAGTGCATCGAACTCCGACTGCAGACGAACCTCGTCGATGGTAACGCCTGTTCCCTTCAGGAAACAATATTTAAAGTAATTGAGATCCCATCGGATATTCTGCGCCCCGAACTCCCGCTCCCGGCTGCAATGCGAGAGATCGAAACCCTGAAGTGCCTTAAACTGTATCTCGGGCAAATCCCGCATCACCTGATGAAGGATGCGGAGTGTATCTTCGTCCCAGAATCCGTTTTTCTGACACCGGGCAATCATATCATAAAGCGAAAGCGAACCTAGATCCTCCTGCAGGTAACAGTCTCCTTGGAGAGCCAGCAGACGGGGAACACGCAACCCGGCGCGGAACATACATCCGGCCAACTCGCAAAAAGCAGTCCGTTCGGCTGAATCTTTGCATTCCACCCCGATTACCGTCTGGCCGTCAGGAGACGCGATGCGCACATAACGACGATTACTGGCCGAACCCGTCAGGGCACTGACTGCTACAGGATCAAAGCCGAAATGACTTTTATAGAGTGACAATATTTGATCGTCCATAATTCAAAATTTTCGGCAAAGGTAGTAAAAAAAGTTGAATCAGCTTATTTTTTTACCTATTTTTTGTGCGGATTCATAAAAATTCATTATCTTTGTGCCCGATTAAAACCAATATAGCGCAGATATTCGCATATGAACAACGATATTTTGACGGTTAAACAGAACTTGGGCATTGTGGGCAACAGCCTGCCTTTGCAGCAAGCCGTATCGGCAGCCCTTCAGGCCGCCCCCTACGACGTCAACGTACTCATTGTGGGCGAAAACGGTGTCGGCAAGGAGGTCTTCCACAAGATACTGCACAACTACGGTCCGCGCAAACATAATAAATGTATTCCCGTAAACTGCGGCGCACTGCCCGAAGGTACCATCAACAGCGAACTTTTCGGCCACGTAAAAGGGGCTTTTACGGGTGCCATCGCCGACCGTAAGGGTTATTTTGAAGAGGCCAACGGAGGCACCATCTTTCTGGACGAAGTGGGAGAACTTCCGCTCGAAACTCAGGCACGTCTGCTGCGCGTCATTGAAACCGGCGAATACAAGCGAATGGGTTCGAACGAGATACACAAGACGAATGTCAGAGTAGTAGCCGCTACGAACCGCGACCTTCACGAAGCCATCGAGAAAGGCAAATTCCGTCAGGACCTGTACTACCGTCTGGCAGCCGTAACCATCCGCGTTCCTGCCCTACGCGAACGCCCCGAGGACATCCATCTGCTGTTCCGCAAGTTTGCCGCCGACGTGGCAGCCAAATACAACTGCCCGAAAATCAGCGTGGACGATGGCGGACGCCAGTTCCTGATGGCTTACAGCTGGCCGGGAAACGTCCGTCAGCTGCTGCATCTGGTTGAAGAAATCAGCATCGTCGAAACCGAACGCGTCATCACGTCCGAGATCCTGAAAAAGTATCTGCCCGATTTTGAATCGAGAGTAACATCGGCTGGCGGCACGCACAAGGATTCGTACGAGAACGGGTTCGGACCGGGTGAAAAAGCCATGCTCTACAAAGTGCTCTTCGAAATGAAACAGCAACTGGAGGAAGTACGCGCCCAACTCGGGTTATCGGACACAACCGTACAGTCCACCCGACCCGTGCGCCAACTGCAACAGGCCCGACCGGTTACCGTCGATGAATTTGAAGAACAGGAAGCCGAAGAGGTTACCACCGTTCCTTCGGTATCATACACACCTGCCTCCGACTCTCCTGTTTCTACGACACCTTCGGGGTCCGCTTCTGCCCCGACTCCGAACAATATACCCCGTACACTCGAACAGATGGAGAAAGAAGCCATCGAGAATGCCCTGAAACGCAATGACGGCAACAAGCGAAAGGCCGCCGAGGAACTGGGCATCTCTGAAAGAACCATTCACCGTAAGATTGCCGACTACGGACTCTGACCGTACGTCGCCTAAACCTGACATCCAAGTGAAGAAAATCTTTTTCGCAATACTATTGGCCATCGGCACGCTGACTGCCTGCTATCCGGTTTACAAACTGAATGGCGCGAGCATCGACTATGCCGTCACAAAAACCATCAGTTTTGAGAATTTCCCCATCAAGGCTGCTTTGGTGTACGCCCCGCTGGCGGTAAATTTCAACGATGCCCTGCAAGACAAATATGCATCGCAGACACGTCTCTCGCAGGTTAGGCAAGACGGCGACCTCCAACTTAGCGGCGCCATTACGGGCTATACGCTGACTCCGCAAGCCGTAAAGAGCGATGCCTATGCAGCCGAAACACGTCTGACCATCAAGATCAAGGTGAAGTTTGTCAACAAGAACAACTCAACCGAAAACTTCGAAAAGGAGTTCTCGGCATACCGTGATTTTGATGCAACCCAATTGCTGACAGACGTACAGGACGGCCTGTGCGAAGAGATGGTAAAGGAACTGGTAGAAGAAATTTTTAACGCTACGGTAGCAAACTGGTAAAAACAGCCGACATGAATGCACAACTCGGAATATGGCTGAAAAAGCCGGAATCGATGGGCGCTGAGGCAATCGAACAATTGCCCCGGATAATCGAAAAATATCCTTATTGTGCCACTTTCCGCCTGCTTTATACTATTGCTCTGTCCAACACCCACAGTATCCGGCTGAACGACGAACTGCGCATTACTGCCACCTCACTGCCCGACCGCATGAAACTCTTTCAGCTGGTAAACAACGGCGAACACGAATGGGTAAGCCTGTTACAGCAATTTGAGCAGATGCGAAAGAAAGAACTGGCAGCACCCTGCGAAACTGACGACTTTACCCTGATTGACCAATACCTAAGCCAGCAGTATCTGCCGGATGCCGACCTCAGCGGACTGTTACCTGAGACGAATGTAACGGAATTCAGCATGTCGGAACTGGAGAAATTACCCGATGCGGATGTCAGCCTCGACGACGAAGATCTTATTGTAAATACGGAAGAGAACAAAGAGATATCCGCCGACCAGTTGATCGATCAGTTCCTGGAAGCCGACAGCAACGGCGAACTGTTTGTTCCGCAACCCGATTTACCAGCGGCCGAAATACCCGTTGCCGAACCGGAAAAGATACACGAAAAGGCATTTTTGACCGAAAGTTTGGCAAAACTATATGTCAAACAGCACAAATTTGAGCAGGCATTAGCTATTTTTTCGTCTTTAAATTTGAAATATTCGAAAAATAGCAGTAACTTTGCAGACCAAATAAGATACCTGGAGAAAGTAATTGCCTACCGGAAGGAAATGGAATCGACAGATATCGGCAAGCAAAACAAATAACAAGAAGTAAATGTAATTATAAAATATTAATAAAACAATGAGCGCTATTCTTGTACCCATTATCGTAATCCTTGCATTCCTGCTGATTGCGATTGTACTTATTCAGAAGTCTAAAGGCGGAGGCCTTGCTGCAGGTTTCCAGTCTTCGAATCAGATCATGGGTGCCCCTAAGACAGCCGACTTCCTGGAGAAGGCTACCTGGAGCATCATGGCCATCATCGCAGTACTTAGCATTCTCTGCACCGTAACTACCCACAAGGTATCGGGCGAGCAGGGCAGTGTTCTTTCGACCGATGGTATTGAAAGAACAATGAGCACCCCTGAAAATGTAGAAACAGAAGCTGCACCAGTGGACGCAGCCGCTACTACAGAAACAAACAACTAATTCAAAGAGTAAAAACAAATAAACAAATCAAAACCGGACCATACGCGAGTATCGTCCGGTTTGTTGTATTTTAGGTTTTGAGGTATTTTGGTTTTGAGGCCGCTACGCTTGTGAGGTTTTGAGGTTTTTACTGCTCTATTATCTTATTCCCCATCAGCATCAGGGTTTTGTAGATTTCCACACACGAAACGGCATCGAAGGCGGCATAAGCCAGCTGACGGTCGGTCAGCGTGGGAGATTCCCAGTTGGTAAGACGCTGCCGTTTGGAAATACGTTTGCCGAACAGGATGGCATAAATCTTCGAAAGACTCAACTCTTCAATGCCATAGCCTTTCACCAGGTGCTGCAAGTCGATGAACCCGCGAGGCGTAAAATCCGGCTCCCACTTGCGCAAACCTCCGAAATCATCTTTCGTAGAAAGTCCCACCTTTACTACCTTCGGATCTTCGAGCAAAGCACGAAGTGCAGGATAGAAGCCGGGTATCAGATTCAGACGGAACAGATAGGCGGTATTGCCTGCCGACAGCTGAACCAGACTCACCTTGTAGGTCTGCCCCTTAACAAACGAAGGACGCGTCTCGGTATCAAAGCCGACAACCGTATGCGCATCACGAATAGCCTGAACAGCTTTCACAGCCTGTTCGGCAGTATTGATGACAATGATGTTTCCGGTAAACTCCACCACCGGCAACCCATTGAACTCCTCTTTGGAAATCTTAGCAGGAAGCATGAGTCATTAGGTATTCGACGACCTTGGGGTCGCACAAGTTAGTAATGTCTTTTCCGCGAGCCAAAGCCTCACGGATGGCTGTCGATGAAATATCGTACTGCGGGGCATCGACCACCCGTACAGTCGGATAAACCTGCGATGAAACTGCAGGTAACGGATAACCGGGACGCGGATAGACAATCAGATGAAAATCGCGTAAAATCCGTTCCCAGTCTTTCCAGCGATTGAAGATCTGCCAGTTGTCAGCTCCTACAATCAGATGGAAATCGTGATTCGGGAAACGCTCTTTCAGCGTTTGCAGTGTTACTATCGTATAATTCGGCGTCGGCAGCTCGTCCTCGATGGTGCATACCCTCAGCCCCGCATGTCCCTCAATGGCCAACTGGAGCATATTCAGCCGGTCCTGATTACTCATCAGCTCCGAACCCTGCTTGAGCGGATTCAGCGGTGAACGGATCAGCCACACCTCATCGACGAACCCGTTTTGCACCAGATAATCGGACAATGCGATGTGTCCGACGTGCACAGGGTTGAACGAACCCGAATAAATGCCGATTTTCATTGCTC
Organism: Bacteroidales bacterium; assembly: GCA_017632695.1. Classification (GTDB taxonomy): domain Bacteria; phylum Bacteroidota; class Bacteroidia; order Bacteroidales; family UBA3663; genus Liminaster. The sequence goes on along the minus strand of JAGBQS010000273.1, from coordinate 6,249 downwards.
GTCCGACAGGAATTCGTTCATCAGTTTCAAAACTTCTGCCTTGGCATCATCAAGGTTGTCGTTCACTACAATCCGGTCGAACTGCGGCGCAAACGTCAACTCGTAGGCAGCTTTCTCCAAACGGGTCTGAATCACCTCTTCGGCATCGGTACCGCGGCTATGCAGACGGCGGCTTAACTCCTCAATCGAGGGCGGCTGGACAAAGATACTCAGCGCACGGTCTCCATAATACTTCTTGATATTGACGCCACCTTTGACATCCACATCAAACAGCACGGTCTTTCCAGCATTGCTCAGCCGCTCCACCTCGCTTTTCAGCGTACCATAGAATTTATCGGTATATACTTCCTCGTACTCCAGGAAGTCATCGTTGGCAATACGCCGGCGGAATTCATCGGGAGTCAGGAAATAATATTCCACGCCATCCTTTTCGGTACCACGCGGAGCACGGCTGGTACAAGAGATGCTGAAAGCCAGATTCGGATTCTGCTGCATCAGATACTGCACCAGCGTAGACTTGCCGCTACCCGATGGCGCGCTAAAAATCATCAGTTTTCCTTTAGCCATAAAAAAACGTTATAATACGTTCAAAACCTGTTCTTTAATCTGCTCGAGCTCGTCTTTCATCTTCACCACGATCCGTTGCATCTCAGCCTGATTCGACTTACTGCCAAGGGTGTTGATCTCGCGGCCCATCTCCTGTGCAATAAAGCCCAGTTTCTTGCCGGTTCCTCCTGCATCCATCTCGGCATCCATCGTCTCGACAAAATACTTCAGATGATTATCCAGACGATGTTTTTCTTCGTTGATGTCCAGTTTTTCGATATAATAAATCATCTCCTGCTCCAGACGGTTACGGTCGTAATCGACAGGCAACTGGGTCAGTTTATCGATAATGTTCTGACGGATCTTCTCGGTACGCTCCTTTTCATACGGTTCGATGCTTTCGAGCAAAGAACGGATATTACTGAGTTTCTCGGTGAACACCCGATAGAGTGAAAGTCCTTCCTGCGTACGGAAAGCCACAAAGGCCGCAATGGCATCGGCAACCACATGGGTCACTCCGGTCAGTTCCTCCTCTCCGATTTCTTCACTCTGCTGAGAAATGACTTCCGGCATACGGAGAACGGTCTGCAACAGCAGAACCCGGTTGTCGGAACCCACCGGAGCAGATACGCCGGCATTATCCAGCAGTCCGAGTTCGTTACCCAGCTGACTGATCTTGCTGTAATAATCCTTAGCCAAATCAAAATTGATCTGCGGAGTTGAAGTCGGTGCCAGATCTTCGACGGAAAGAGTAAAATCGACCTTTCCGCGTTGAAGAGACTTCTGAATCATTGATCGGAACTCCATTTCCTCCTCACGATATGCCACTGCAACACGCATGCTCAGATCCAACTGTTTGCTGTTAAGAGAACGGATTTCGGCTGTTACTTTTTTGTTGTTGATTACGGCAGTTGCTTTGCCGTAACCTGTCATAGACTGTATCATTTTTCTTTTGTTTTTTTCTGTTTGAATCGGCATAAACATCTCGTCTGATACCGGTGCAAAGATAGCATATTTTTGATTAAGTTGTGCGATACACATGCTTTTTTTCGTGAATAATTCTTTTTTTAGTAAAAAATACTGGCTTTTTGCTCCCTTTTTTTTGTATTTTTACAAAAGTTCATTACCTTTGCACGCATTATTTAAAAGAATAAATGAACTTACTTTTGATTGAAACCTCGGCTAAAGCTTGCAGCGTAGCCTTGAGTCACGACTTCAATATCGAATTTCGGAAAGAGACCCTCGACGGTCCCAATCATGCATCCGTTCTCGGACAATTTGTTGAGGACACCATGCAGTTTGCCCGCGAGAACAATATGCTTCCCGATGCCGTAGCCGTCAGCGCCGGTCCGGGCAGCTATACAGGTCTGCGCATCGGCGTCAGCGAAGCCAAAGGTGTTGCCTTCGGTCTGCAGAAACCCCTTATCGGCATCAGCACGCTTCAGGCGCTCTGCTGCCACGTGATGTTCAATCCGATGCTGGAAGAAGACATGCAGAACGGAGGTCTGTACTGCCCCATGATCGATGCGCGTCGCATGGAGGTCTATACTGCCCTTTACGACCAGGCATTGCAGGAAGTAAAGCCTGTAAGCGCTCAGGTCATCGATGAAAACTTCCTGCACGACGTTCTTGAACAGCATCCGGTTTATTTCTTTGGCGACGGAGCCGAAAAATGCAAGGATATCATCAAGCACCCCAATGCACACTTCCTGCCCGGTATCCGGGTCATGGCTTCCGACATGATGTCGCTTGCCATCAAGGCATACAAACAGGGACGTTTCGACGATACCGCCTATTTCGTTCCTTTCTATCTGAAGGATTTCGTGGCAAGCAAGCCCAAGAATCTGCTTGAGGAACTTCAGCAGGAAAAGTAATAATCTGTCAATGATTTGAATTATGCAGCAATACAATACCCAACTGCCCAAAGTTGCGTTGCCGGAATACGGCCGCAACGTCCAGAAACTGATTCAGTACTGCAAAACAATTCCCGATCGGGAGAAGCGTACCCGTTACGCCTATACCATCGTCGACATCATGGCCGACCTCTACCCGGACATCGCAGGCGTAGAGAACGGCAAGCGCATCCTTTGGGATCACTTGGCCCTGATCAGCAACTACGAGCTCGATATCGACTATCCGTATCCTATCATTCCGCAGGAAGAATTGAACAGCGCCCCGACACCGCTCAAGAAAGCACAATCCTACATTCAGTTCCGTATGTACGGAAAGGTTATCGAGGATATGGTTGAACAAGCCAAATCGATTGCCGATCAGGGTGATCGTATCCGCCTGTTCGAGCTTTGCGCCAATCACATGAAGCGGAACTTTCATCTGGTGAACAAGGATGCCGACGAGGATAACGAAAAAATCATCTCCGACCTGATCGGCTATGCCGGTCCGGAATACCGCGATGACATCATGCAGGTTTACCTGTATTCGACTGCCGAACTGCAGAAGAACGACCAGTTCGATCCGGCATCGCTTGTCGTAACACCCAAAATGAAGAAAAAGAAAAAGAAAAAATAAATAAGACTATGGAAACTTCTGAAGCTAATGTAGTAGAGAAGAAAGCCTCGAACTTCGTCGAGGAGTTTATTGAAGAAGACATTGCTGCCGGCAAGGTAGCCAATTCACCTACCCATATCGTTCATACCCGTTTTCCACCAGAGCCAAACGGTTATCTGCACATCGGACACGCCAAGGCCATCTGTATGGACTTCGGTGCTGCTGCCAAATATGGCGGACAGTGCAACCGGCGCTTCGATGATACAAACCCATCCCGCGAGGATACCGAATACGTTGATGCCATCAAGGAAGACATTCATTGGCTGGGTTTTGACTGGGGCGACCGCATGTATTATGCATCGGACTACTTCCAGCAGCTTTGGGATCTGGCCGAAGAGATGATCCGCCGCGGACTGGCCTACGTTGACGAACAGTCATCGGAAGTGATTGCCCAGCAGAAGGGCACTCCGACTCAGCCAGGTGTAGAGAGTCCGTTCCGTAACCGTCCTTGGGAAGAATCGCTCGACCTGTTCCGCCGCATGAACAAGGGCGAATTCGAAGAAGGCACCATGACTCTGCGTGCCAAGATCGACATGGCGAATCCGAACATGCATTTCCGCGATCCAATCATGTATCGCATCATCAAGTACCCGCATCACCGCACTGGTACCAAGTGGCAGGCTTACCCGATGTACGATTTCGCACACGGTCAGTCCGACTTCATCGAAGGTATCACCCACTCCATCTGCACCCTTGAGTTCGAAGTACACCGTCCTCTCTACAATTACTTCGCCCAGATCATGGCCGACATCCGGGGAACGGAGTACAAGCCTCGTCAGATCGAGTTCAACCGACTCAACCTCACCAACACCGTGATGTCGAAGCGCTATCTCCGCAACATGGTGGAGACAGGCGTAGTGCGCGGTTGGGACGATCCTCGCATGCCAACTCTCTGCGGCCTGCGTCGTCGTGGATATACCGCACAGGGCATTCGTGACTTCATCACCACCATCGGTTACACCAAGTATGATGCCCTCAACGACATCAAGCTTCTCGAGAATGCAGGACGCAACGACCTCAACAAGATTGCTACCCGTGTGATGGGCGTGGTCGATCCCGTCAAACTCACCATCACCAATTATCCCGAGGACCAGGTTGAACTGTGCGAGATGGAGAACAATCCCGAGCAGGAAGGCTGCGGTGTTCACCAGATGCCATTCTCACGCGAACTCTACATCGAGCGTGAGGACTTCCAGGAGGTGGCTCAAAAGAAGTTCTTCCGTCTAACCATCGACAAGGAAGTGCGCCTCAAGAGTGCCTACATCATCAAGTGTACAGGCGTCGAAAAGGATGCTGAGGGCAATATAACCAACATCCTCTGCACCTATGATCCCGATTCCAAGAGCGGCATGCCAGGTGCAGACCGCAAGGTGAAGGGAACCCTCCACTGGGTAAGTGCCAAGCATGCAGTTCCGGTTGAGGCTCGTCTCTACAACAACCTTTTCCTCGACGAGGAGGCAACCACCGATTCAGAGCGCAATCCCGAAAGCGAGGTTGTAGTTACAGCTTTCGTTGAACCGTTTGCTGCCAAAGATCCTGAGGTCGGCAAGAAGTTCCAGTTCCAGCGCATCGGATATTTCTGCATCGACAAGGACACCACTCCAGAGAAGATTGTGTTCAACCGCACCGTTTCACTCAAGGCATCCAAGTAATTTTATTATTCGTTCGACAATTTTATAAAGTGCAACAAAAGAAAAGCCGCGCCTACTATCAATACATGCTTGACCTGGCCGACGATAAGGTCAGCTACTACAGCACCGACGACATCTCGCAGATCATCTACGATCTGCTGGATGACGGCGATGCTGAAGAAGCTATGGCAGCATGCCAAAAAGGTCTTGACCTACACCCAGAAGATGAGTTTCTCGAACTCATCGAAGCCAAGATCCTTTTGCACATGAACCGATTCGACGAGGCCGAGAAACTGGTCAAGGGCAATCCCGACGAACAGTCACCATTCGGCATTGGCATACATTTCGGTATCGATGTAAAGACAAAAGACCAGAAAGAAGCTTACGAGACCCTTTTCAGCCATCTGCAGAAAGGACATCTTACCGGGCTCGAGTTTGTGGAGATTATCGACGAACTCTTCGATCATCTCCCCAACCATCTTACCGCCGAATACCTCGTCAAGGCAGCCGATATTGTGGTAGGAAAACCTTCGAAAGCCGAAGAGCAGGATGCCGAGGCATTGGGCCGCATGGGAGCATTGCTGATGGACTGCAATTGCCATCGCGATGCCATCCCTGTGCTCGAGCATGCCCTCGATATGGATGCCTACGATGTCTATTCATGGCAGGATCTTTCACGCTGCCAGTTCGAACTCCAGATGTTCGACGAGTGCCGCAACTCTTGCGAGATGGGCATCGCCATCGATCCCAAGAATCCCCTCTTCAACTTCGCCTTGGGTTTCATCCTGTTCCAGAATGGTGAGCATTCCGAAGCCATCGAGCACCTTGAAGTGGCTCGTCAGTATGCTGAAGGCAAGCTCCAGCACGAAGCACCACATCTCGACCGTCAGGAAGTCGAACAGCAAACCAGCGTTACCTACGAACTGCTTGGCTCGGCATACATGGCGCTTGACGAATTTGACAAGGCGCGCGAATGCTACGAGATGCTCGTGCAGCGTATTCCCAAGTTCGCAGAAGGCTATTATCGGCTCTCTTCATTAGCGATGGACAAGGGGGACACGCCCCAAGCTGTCGCTTATATCTGTGAGGCCATTCAAATTGAGCCCGACAACACCACCTATCTCGGCTTTTATGTCACTTTGTTGACCGAACTTCGCAAGTTCAACGAAGCGTTGCAAGTGCTGGACGAACTTATCGAACTCGAGCCGAAGTCCAAGACCTATCTGCTGGCAAAGGCAGAATTGTCACTCAGCCTCAAGCGATACGACGAGGCCGACAGGGCTTACCGTACATTGCTCAAACTCAAACCCAAAGACTCTACGTCCCGCGAACTGATGCGCGCCTATTTTGAGGCCATCGGCGACAATGAGGCGCTCAAGAAACTTAACAAGTAAAAATGGAAGAAATTTATAACTGGATAGCCCAGAACATGAGTTATGGTGTCATCACCCTGTTCATGGCTATCGAGAGCTCCTTTATCCCTTTCCCAAGCGAGATTATCATCATT
>JAGBQS010000272.1 GCA_017632695.1 Bacteroidales bacterium | reverse complement strand
CTTACTGCCGCTGCCGTGTTGGCTGCCGCTAGCCTCAGCGCTGCTGCTGGGTTCAGCTGGTCTGGCGCCGCTGGCGAATACTTTGTAAATACGGGCCTTGACAATGGCACCGAAACTGCCGGTTACTGGTACAGCTACGCTGACGACGCCGATGGTGGTCTGTCTTCGGTGACTTGGCCGGTTCCGCTCGGCAATGAATACTCCGAAGATGCTCTTGATCCGGTTATCGATGAATGTGGTGGTGTTTGCGGGACCTTCACGCTGAATGCGGGTACTCTCGAATACAAGCCGTTCGTTGGTATTGGTTTCAACGTTGCTGGTACGGCTACCGCTACCGGTGGCGCTGCTACTACGGCCGATGCTACCTCTTGGGAAGGCATCTGCATTACCTATACGGTTGATGCTCCTGCTACCCTCGAACTCGGCCTCGGTGACGACAAGGATGCCGCTATCGGTTACGACAACCCGTTCGTTTCCCTCCCGAAGGCTTCCGCTGCTAGCGAAGTTTGCACCCCGTGGTCGGGCTTCAAGCAGGCTGGCTGGGGCAAGGGCAAGGTGACTGGTGACGAAGCCGGTGCTGCACTCGCTGCCGTGAAGTTCAAAATCCAGGCTGCTGACGGAACCACCGGTTCCTTCAACATCTCTGCTGTTTCTTCTGTGTCTGGTGACGCCATCAAGGCTGTGGCTCCGGCCTCTGCCGTGAAGGCTTCCCTCTCTGGTCGTACCCTCTCCTTCGCCGGCATCAAGTCCGTTGCTACCGCCGAAGTGATGAACCTCCAGGGCCAGGTGATGCTCAAGGGCACTGTCAGCTCTTCTGCTTCTCTCGACCTCTCTTCCATCGACGCCGGTGTCTACATGGTCCGCGTTGCTGGCAAGTCCGTCGACTTCAGCCAGAAGATCATCCTCAAGTAATTCTTACTTAGGAAACGTTCTTAAAAAGGGAGCCACCTGTGGGTGGCTCTCTTTTTTGTCTCGAAAACGTGATATGTTGCATATTTAGCGATGGATGGACGCTATTTTTGGCTGTAAAACTTTCGGATTTGCGTTTATGAATGTATATTAGAGCATGGAAAATTAACGAGGATTTTATGAACATCAACAAACTTCTTATACCAGTAATTTGCGGCCTTGCCCTCGGGCTTGGCGCCTGCGGTGGCGATTCTGCGACGGAAGCAGAACCTGTTGTCTCTCCTTTTGGCGGCGGTGATCAGCCCCCGGTGAGCGCTGGCGTTCTCAGCAGCACTATCTTGTCGAGTGCGTCGGTTCCTCCTGTATCGAACGGCCAGACGGCTCCGCTCGCGAGTGCCGCGAACTTGTCTATCCCGGCCAACCTTTATGTGTCTTGGCTGACGTACCACTACGTGACGCTTGAATCGGAATCGTCGTACTACGGTTCTATTGCTTCGGGCTTCGGTCACGTGTTCAGTGCCGCTTACCAGCCCGCGGCACGTATCATCTGGTCTACGGCGCAGTCGACTCCGTATTCGGCTCAGTGCAAGGTTGACGACACTACCATGCCTATCATGAAGTTCCGCGGTTGCACCGTGTCGGAAGGTATCGGTTACGGCATGCTTATCTCGGCCATGCAGGGCGACGAACCCACGTTCGTAACCCTGTGGAACTATTCCCGTGCTTTCAGGGCGTATAACGGTAACCAGCCGTTGACTCCGTGGATAACCTTCAGCTTCCACTTTAACGAAATCGACCTTGGTAGCGCGACGGACGCCGATCTTGATATCGCGACTTCGCTTAT
>JAGBQS010000271.1 GCA_017632695.1 Bacteroidales bacterium | reverse complement strand
GGAAGCCGAAAGCACGAGGATGATCACCACGCCGATCATCAGGTCCGGAAGCGATGCAAGCATCGAAGGTACGATGCTGTCATATATCGGAGTGCCTGAGGCGGAATACTCTATGCTCTGGCTGTACAGCCGTCCGAATCCACCCAGGAAATAACACCCACCCGCCACAATGATGGCGAAGAAAGTGGAAATGAACGTGCCCTTGCGGATGGCGGCCTCGTTGCGGATGGCGTAGAACTTGCCAACCATCTGAGGAAGCCCCCATGTACCAAGCGAGGTCAGCAACACGACTCCAAGCAGATATATCGGCTGAGGTCCCAGGAATGACACGAAAGCGCCATTGAGGTTCGGAGCTGCCTCGGAAGGTATCTGTGAAAGGCTGGCGACTGCCTCGCTGAAACCGCCGTTGCCGTTCAGCACGGATGCGATCACGGCGCAGATTCCGACCAGCATTATCAGTCCTTGAATGAAGTCGTTCACTGCGGTCGCCATATAGCCGCCTACCAGCACATAAATACCCGTCAGCACCGCCATACCCAGCACGCACCACACATAATCAACGTTAAAGGCCATGCTGAAAAGCCGTGACAAGCCATTGTACAGCGAAGCGGTATAAGGAATGAGGAAAATGAATACGATAACGGATGCAGCGACCTTAAGCGCATCACTGAAAAAACGCTTCCCGAAGAAATCGGGCATCGTGGCGCTCTGCAGATGCTGGGTCATCAGACGCGTCCGGCGCCCCAGTATCCTCCATGCCAGCAACGAACCGATAAGTGCGTTACCTATACCGATCCAGGTAGCCGAAAGACCATACTTCCAGCCGAACTGTCCGGCATATCCGACAAAGATGACTGCCGAGAAATAAGATGTACCGAATGCGAATGCGGTAAGCCAGGAGCCTACATTGCGGCCTCCAAGAACGAATCCCTGTACGTCAGAAGCTGTTCTGCGACAGTAGATGCCAACGCCGACCATGACGGCGAAGAACAAGATCAGAAGAATACACTTTAGTAACATAACGTGTAAATATAATAAATAATTTTAATTTACACATGCATTTAAAAAATCACCCTTGCTTTTCAACAAGGGTGAAAACACGGATCGGTTGAAAGGAACTCTATTTTATCTCGTAAGGGATGCCCCTCCTGTCCAAGGAAGTACGTATCTTGGCGAAGGCGTTGTGCGGTTCCTTCAGGGCGAATCTTTTTCCGAGAGCCTTGATCAGGGTGTCATGGTTCTTGACCCTGAGGCTATCCTTGAGCCTGGCAGTGTCCCTCGCGGAGACTACAATGCTCTCGCCCTTTCCAGGGTCCTCGTCCCAACCGTAACGGGTGAGGATGTATTTCCCGTTCTCCACCTTCGCAAGTATGCAGTACTCATTGCTTTTGAAATAGGTAGCTTCGGGGACGTTGTCCTTCCAGAGGACCTCGATCTGAGGAGACTTCTGCTTAGTCTTGACTGATTTTGCCATAGTAAAAAGTATTTTAAGGTTTATATGTTCGGAAACTGCCCGTAAATATACTAAAAAAAGAGGATTGTACAGTTATCGGAGGTCAGTTTGCATCATTTCTCGATAAACCCAGTAACCAACTTGAACACAGGCTCGTAACTGTCGAATTTCACGGTTTTCATATTGTCGGCCGGAGTATGGTAATACGGAAAGGCGCTTCCCTCCTGGTTCTCAAGGAAGATGCATGGGACACCGCGGACTGCGAAAGGATAATGGTCGCTGTTGGCAGCAAGTTCACCGCGGTTGAGTCTTGTAAATAGACCCGATTCGACGTTTACTGCCTCGAACTTT
>JAGBQS010000026.1 GCA_017632695.1 Bacteroidales bacterium | reverse complement strand
CTACATCATACATCTTCCATCATACATCATACATCATCCATGTGGTACCTCACCCTCTGCCCCGCCTGCCGGATAATGCCATAAAAGATCATGTCGAAAACAGATTTGCGCAAGCGGGCAGTTGGGACGCCCAAGGCGGTGAACTGACCCCGGATGTTGGGCAGATCCAGCCCTCGGAGGGCATAGTGGATGGTTACGGCTACCACCGAGGCATTGTCGATGTCGAAGGTACCTTCGTCGATGCCCTGCTGCAGGATGCTGCGCAGGATGGACAGTTCCCGGACATCGAGCCTGCGGCGGGCATGCTCCAGCTTGAGCACATCCCGGAAGAAGGCGGCCTTGAGCGTTCCGTTGCGCACCACCGTCTCCTTCACCTGATCCAGTCGGCACAGGATGTATCGCTTCAGCTTCTCGTCGGCCGGCATCTGCAGGGCCAGGATATCCTCAATGTGCTCGATGATGCGCATGGTCTCCTGGTCGATTACCGCCATGAAGATATCGGACTTGGACTTGAAATACGTATAGAGGGTACGACGACCCTTGCCCGAGGTCAAGGCGATCTCGTTCATGGTGGTATTGTCGAAGCCCTTGCTGGCAAAAAGCTGCCGGGCGACCTCTATCAGTTCTGCACGCGTATTGCTCATATTTTCAAAATCTGTGCAAAAGTACGAATTATTCCCGACATAGCCATAACTTGGTCCCAAAATTATTGCTTTTGCGCAAAATTAATTGCCAAACGCATGTTTTTAAACATAAAAATAGCAAAATAACCCCGTTTTTGCGCAGTTTTCGACGAAAAAAGGGCAAAATATTTCGGTTTCTCGTATTTAATGATTACATTTGCACACCCACAATTAACACACAGAATAAATCTAACCCATATGAGCTATCTTAAGTTTGATAAGACGCTACTTACAAACCTGGAAGAATCGTTACCGATTGAATACCTCCGCACCAACAAGTATGGAGCCTATTCGTCGACTACCGTGACAGGCTGTAACTCGCGTAAGTATCACGGCCTGCTGGTTACCCCTGTGCCCGAACTCGACAATGAGAACCATGTGCTCCTGTCCTCGTTAGACGAGACCGTGATTCAGCATGGTGCGGAGTTCCACCTGGGTATCCACAAGTACGACGGCGATAACTTCGCCCCCCGTGGTCACAAGTACATCCGGGAGTTTAACTGCGAAACCATTTCGACCACTACGTACCGTGTAGGCGGCGTGATCCTGACCCGTGAGAGTTTTCTGGTTCTGAACGAACCGCGTGTGCTGCTCCGTTATACGCTGGTGGACGCTCACTCGGAAACCACCCTGAAGCTGCGCCCTCAGCTGGCCTTCCGCAGTGTGAACGAGCTGACCCAGAAGAACAATAACGTGAACTACAACTTCGAGATGATTGAGAACGGCATCAGCACCTGTATGTACAGGGGCTACCCGACGCTGTACATGCAGCTCTCGAAGGAAACCGAATACCACTCCTGCCCGGACTGGAACATCGGTGTGGAGTACCCGCGCGAGCAGGTGAGAGGCTACGGCTACAAGGAGGACCTGTTCATGCCGGGCTACTTTGAGGTGCAGATCAAAAAGGGCGAGAGCCTCATCTTCTCGGCAGGTCTGACTCCGGTCAAGCCTTCGGGCCTGAAGGCACTCTTTACCCGCGAGCTGAAACTTCGCCACCATCGCGACAGCTTCTTTAACTGCCTCCGCATCTCGGCTACCAGCAATATCCTGACCCGCAACGGCAAGGAGTACATCATTGCCGGATGGCCTTGGTTTAAAGTACGCGCACGCGATACCTTTATTGCCTTGCCGGGTTCGACCCTCATTATCGGCGATGAACCGGAGTTCGAGAAGATCATGGCTCCTGCCATCGAGGCCCTGCGTAACTATATGCAGACGGGCAAAAAGGATGACATCATCCAGCAGATCAACGATCCGGACATCCCGCTGTGGGCGCTCTGGACGGTTCAGCAGTTTGCCAAGTATGTTTCGGTCGAGAAAGCCCAGCAGTTGTACGGCAGCTTTGTTCAGGAGGTGATCGACTTTATTGTGGATGACAAGGATCCGGACCTCGACCTGCGCGAGAACGGTCTGGTTTACTGCTCGGCGGGCGACGAGAAAGCCATCTCGTGGATGAATGCCACGGACTTCGGCCGGCCCATCACCCCGCGCAACGGATATCTGGTGGAATTCAACGCCCTTTGGTACAACGGACTGCGCTTTGCCATCGAACTCTTAGAGGCTTCCAACGGTGACGG
>JAGBQS010000270.1 GCA_017632695.1 Bacteroidales bacterium | reverse complement strand
TACCTGACTTCCGACCACAGCCTGATGCTGGCTCATCCGGAAGAGATCTGCATCGGTGTGCAGATTCTGGAAAAGGCTATGGGTGTCAAGAAAGCATACATCGGCATCGAGGCCAACAAGCCGGATGCCATTGAGCTGATGCGTAAGACGGCTGCTGTCGGCTTCCCCGAAATCGAGATCGTACCTCTGAAGCTCAAGTACCCGCAGGGCGGCGAAAAGCAGCTGATCAATGCTGTTATCGGCAAGGACGTTCCTTCGGGCGGTCTGCCGATTGCTACCGGTGCCCTGGTGCAGAACGTGGGTACTGCCTTTGCCGTTTACGAGGCTGTTCAGAAGAACAAGCCGCTCATTGAGCGTATCGTAACCGTTACGGGTAAGAGCGTGAAGAAACCGTCGAACTTCCTGGCCCGTCTGGGTGTGCCGATCCAGAACCTCATCGAGGCTGCTGGCGGTCTGCCTGAGGATACCGGCAAGGTCATTTCCGGTGGTCCGATGATGGGTAAGGCTATGCCCGATACCAACAGCTATATGGTGAAGGGCTGCTCAGGCATTCTTGTGATGAAGAACGAAGAGGCACGCCGTCGCGAAGCCAGTCCCTGCATCAAGTGCGGCAAGTGCGTTCAGGCTTGTCCGATGGGCTTGCAGCCTTTGTTCCTGGCCGTATATTCGGAGAAGAACATGCTCGACGAGGCCGAAGAGGAGCGCATTTACGATTGCATCGAGTGCGGTTCCTGCTCGTTCAGCTGTCCGGCCAACCGTCCGTTGCTCGACTGGATCCGTCAGGGCAAGCCGAAGGTAATGGGCATCCTGCGTCAGCGTGCCGCTGAGGCTAAGGCCAAAGCCGATGCCGAGAAGGCTGCCAAGGAAGCCGCTGCGGCTGAGAAAAAATAACTAATAACTCGTAACAAATAACTTCTTATTATAAGATTATGTTAAACGTATCTTTGTCACCTCATGTGCACAGCGGCAACAGCACCCGCAAGTGTATGGCCCAGGTGCTTGTAGCGCTTGTTCCGGCACTGCTCTGGTCGTTCTATCAGTTCGGCCTGGGTGCGCTGATAGTTACTCTTTCTTCGGTGGCATTCTGTGTGCTCTTTGAGTTCCTGATTACCCGTTTGTTCCTGAAGACACCTACCACGATCGGCGATCTTTCGGCTGTTGTTACGGGTGTGCTCCTGGCCTTCAACGTTCCTTCGAACATCGATATCTGGATCATTGCCATCGGCGCCCTGGTTGCCATCGGCGTTGCCAAGATGTCGTTCGGCGGTTTGGGCTGCAACATCTTCAACCCGGCTCTGGCTGGCCGTATCTTCCTGCTCATCGCTTATCCGGTTCAGATGACTACCTGGCCTACTGAGGCCGGTTATGCCGACGTTGCTACGGGCGCTACTCCGCTGGCTCTTATCGGCCAGTATGTGAACGGCGCCGACGTTACCCTTCCTTCGCTTATGGATTGCCTGGTTGGTAACACCGGCGGTTCGCTGGGCGAGGTTTCGGCCATTGCCCTGCTGATTGGCGGTGCCTACCTGCTGATCCGCAAGACCATCACCTGGCACATCCCGGTAGCCGTGCTGCTGAGTGCCTTCGTATTCGGATTCCTCTTCTTCGGTTTCAGTGTTGAGCTGGCCGTTGAGGAACTCCTTTGCGGCGGTATGATGCTGGGTGCCATCTTTATGGCAACCGACTATGTATCGAGCCCGATGAACTCCCGCGGACAGCTTATCTATGGTGTCTGCATCGGCTTCCTGACTATGGTAATCCGTCGCTACGGCGCTTACCCGGAAGGTATGTCGTTTGCCATCTTCATCATGAATGCCTTTACTCCGCTTATCAACAAGTATGTCAAACCACAGCGCTTTGGCGTCGTTAAAAAGTAATTAGACTATGGCAAAACTTGAAAATTCTCTGAAGAACATGGTCCTGTCGCTGACAGCGATCACGGTTATAGTCGGTGCTTTGCTGGGCTATGTGGCCTCGGTTACCGACGAGCCTATTGCACAGGCTGCTGCCGCCAAGCAGCAGAATGCTATTGCCGCTGTGGTACCTGTTGAGGGTGCACAGGCAGGAGAGGCCCAGAAGGTTGTAACTGCCAATGGCGAAGAGGCTGTCATCTTCCCTGTAACCAAGGACGGACAGCTGGTAGGTCATGCCGTTCAGGCCGTTTCGAAGAACGGTTTCGGCGGTAAGATTACCGTCATGTTCGGTTTCGATCCCGAAGGTACCATCCTGGGTTATAACGTACTTGACTGCGGAGGCGAGACTCCGGGTCTGGGTGCCAAGATGCCCGACTGGTTCCAGAAGGGTGCCAAGGGTGATGTCATCGGCAAGAACCCCAAGACGAACAACCTCACCGTCAGCAAGGACGAGGGCGAAGTGGATGCCATTACGGCTGCTACCATTTCGAGCCGCGCCTTCTGCGATGCCATTGCTCAGGCTTTTGGCGTGCTGCCTGTAGTTGAGGCTGCTGCCGAGGCTCAGACTTCGGCTACCAAGCAGGCTGCCGGGACATCCGAGAGTGTTAACGAAGTTGCCGGCGAGTAACTGATTGTTGAATTGAAAATAAACCAAACAGATATGTCAAAACTTGGTATTATCATCAATGGCATTGTCAAGGAGAACCCGACCTTCGTGTTGCTCCTGGGTATGTGTCCTACGCTGGGCACCACCTCGTCTGCCCTCAACGGTATGAGCATGGGTCTGGCTACTATGGCAGTATTGATTTGTGCGAACTTCGTTATTTCGTGTGTCAAGAACCTGATTCCCGATAAGGTACACATTCCCTGCTACATCGTCATCATTGCAGGTTTCGTAACCATCGTGCAGCTGCTGATCAAGGCGTATGCTCCTGCCGTCGACGAGAAGCTGGGTCTGTTCATTCCGCTTATCGTGGTAAACTGTATCGTACTGGGTCGTGCCGAGTCGTTTGCCGCCAAGAACGGTCCGCTGGATTCGGCTTGCGACGGTATCGGTATCGGTATCGGCTTTACGCTGGCTCTCACCCTGCTGGGTCTGTGCCGCGAGTTGCTGGGTGCA
Organism: Bacteroidales bacterium; assembly: GCA_017632695.1. Lineage (GTDB taxonomy): Bacteria > Bacteroidota > Bacteroidia > Bacteroidales > UBA3663 > Liminaster. The sequence goes on along the minus strand of JAGBQS010000270.1, from coordinate 4,200 downwards.
GGTACGGCTTTCAACATGCCGGTTTATCCGGAGCAGTTCGGAGCCCTGACCTTCGTATTGGCACCGGGTGCTTTCATTACGCTGGCTTACCTTTCGGCTCTGTTCAATAAGTTCATCAAGAAGTAATCATCCATCCTAAATTGAAAGAATATGGAATATATTATTTTGATTATCACCGCGATATTTGTTAACAATATCGTATTGGCTCAGTTCCTGGGCATCTGCCCGTTCCTGGGTGTTTCCAAGAAGGTCGATACCGCAGGTTGGATGGGTATGGCAGTATTGTTTGTCATGCTGATTGCCACCTTGGTAACCTATCCTATCTATTACGGCATCCTGGTTCCGTACAACCTGCAGTTCATGCAGACCATCGTGTACATCCTGGTTATTGCCGCTTTGGTTCAGACAGTCGAGATCATCCTGAAGAAATCCATGCCGGCTCTTTACAGTGCGCTGGGTGTGTTCCTTCCGCTGATTACCACCAACTGTACCATTCTGGGTGTTGCCATCAACGTTATCAACTTCGAGTATAACCTGGCACAGTCTACGGTTTACGCTACTGCTACCGCTCTCGGCTTTACGCTGGCTATGGTGCTGTTTGCCGGTATTCGCGAGCAGACCGCTATCACCAAGACTCCTAAGGGTATGGAGGGAACTCCTATCGCCCTGCTCACCGCCGGCCTGCTGGCTATGGCCTTCATGGGCTTCTCGGGTGTTGATAAGGGTCTGAGCGCTGCTCTGGGTCTGTAATAGATTTTATACAGACGGAGTTAGTAGGAGTTAACTGGAGTTAGCGGAAGTTAACGGACGTTACCAATGCTGACAAAATCATTTGTCCGTTACCTTTTGTTGCAGAAACACAAGTCAGATAACTCCATAGGCTATAAGCCTGTTAACTCCCGATAACTCCAGACATACGAAACTTGAATACATTAATAAAAAAAAGAAAGATTCCTTGCTTGGAATCTTTCTTTTTTGCTTTATATCATTATTCGGCTGATTAGAGTCGCATACTTACTCAATGCTCTTCACTTCCACGCCTTCCAGACCTGTCATGAAGTGGAGGATGTTTTCGCCGTATTTGCTGCGGGGCGTTTTGATTTCCAGTTTCATTGTATAGTGATGGTGAGACAAAGTGGAGGTTTCCGAAATGTTGCCGGAAAGAGGATCCGGAAATTCCTGTTCTTCGTTCAACGAGAAGCTGGCAATGCCGTAACCGTCGGCCTTCACTTTCTCGAGGACTGCCTGAAGCTGCGACCGGTGTTTGGCCGAAAGCGTAATGGTGAGGTTCCTTTGTCCGATGTGTGGCAGCAGCCAGTTGAAGGCCTCCAGTCCGATCAGCACCAGAACCGTGGTGAACGATGCAAGCAGGTACATGCCGGCTCCGGCTGCCATACCGATAGCGGCAGTAACCCACAGACCGGCTGCGGTGGTCAGTCCGTGCACCATCTGGCGCTGGAAGATGATGGTTCCGGCTCCGATAAAGCCGATGCCCGAAACTACCTGTGCGGCTATTCGGGAGACATCCAGACGGTGTCCTTCGGTAGTCAGGACACCCTCAAATCCGTGTGCCGACAGAATCATAAACAGGGCAGCTCCGAGAGCCACCAGAAAATGCGTGCGGAATCCGGCTTCCTTTGCCCGGTAGCCTCGTTCCATACCCACTACGCCGCCCAGCAGGGCAGCCACTGCAATATGTATCAGAAAGGTTGTGTTCATAGTTTCATTTGTTTAGATTCCAAGTCCCGATTGTTCCAAAAACTCATAAATTATATTGCTATGCTGCAAAAACTGTCTTATCATTCGACCTTTTTTGCAGTGCAAAGGTAAACGATTTGTTTGATATGAGCAAATTATATGGATAGTTTTTGTCTGATGCTTGCAAACAAAGTGCCTTTTCCCATGTTTCGCGTTGTTTATTTGATACCTTCATTTCTCTTTTCTGCACAAAAATTTGGAGGATATTAAATAATTACGTACTTTTGCGGCGAAAGATAAACAAATGTCTTTTTAATGTGAGATGAAACGCACAGAAGTTGTAAATCAGATTAGTCAGGCCGTACGTCGTGTTGCTCCCACAGCAACAACCATACTGTATGGCTCGGAAGCACGCGGAGATGCTCGATCAGATAGCGACATCGATGTGCTGATTCTGCTCGAAGGAGAACGTCGTAATCTGAAGCTTGAAGACGAAATATCAGGAGAACTTTATAAAATAGAGCTTTCTACCGGTATTCTGATTAGTCCCATGATTGTTTTGCGCAAACAATGGGAGAATCGACCATTCAAGACACCTTTTTATATTAATGTAATGAATGAGGGCATAAGAATATGAAAGAAACTTTGGACGAGCAAAGCTGCCTGTCGCTGATTAAGTATAGGATTGATCGAGCTGACCAAACTATTTTGGAATCAAAGTTGTTAGCCAAAGAGGGCTATTATAATGCTGCTATCAATCGGCTATATTATGCGTGCTTTTATGCGGTTCTTGCGCTGTTCGTAGCTAATGGCATCACAACCGTTACTCACGCGGGTGTTAAAACCATGTTAGGATTGAACTTCATTTCAAAAGGACTTATTCCCAACGAACACGGAAAGACATTCAGTCGTTTGTTTGAAATCAGGCATAGCGGAGACTATGACGACTTTGTCTACTGTGACAAGGAAATGATAGATGAATATACTCCCAAAGCTGAAGCTTTCATCCATATTATAAGAAGGCTTTTAGAAGAGTCCGGCAAATTATAAGATAATGCATTAGTTAAGTTTGTTACACAAGAGAGTATTCCAATCGGGATGCTCTTTTTTTGTTTGTCTTCATATAGCAAAACGTTGGATTTTTCTCTTCTTGTTATGCTTTTCTACACAAAAATTTGGAGGATATCAAATAATTACGTACTTTTGCGGCGAGTTAATTATACAAATATGACAGCAATACAATTACGTACAGAGTTGTTCCGGGAGATCAGTCCTTTGCTGGATAGTGAACAGGCAATGGAGAAGATGCTGACCTTCATAAAGACTTTGAAGCCCACGAATAAAGCAAAAACTGATGTCGGCTGGGCTGATCGTTTTGTGGGTGCATGGAAAGATGATCGAACTGTGAACGAAATTGTTAGTGAAATTCATAGTGCAAGAACAGCTAATAATATAGATGTTCAATTATGAAAGGCTATCTTCTTGATACAAGTATCTGTGTGGCTATTTTCCGAGGGAATCGCCAAGTAGCAGCAAGAATGAATGAAGTAGGGAAAGAGAAATGTTATATTTCTCCGATTGTTGCCGCAGAATTATTCTTTGGTGCTTACAAAAGTAAATTCGTTGACGAGAACCTGAAGCAGACTCGAGAATTCGTCAACGAACTACAAATGTTACCTCTTGAAAGTAGTATAGAAACTTTTGCTAAAGAACGTGCACGATTGTGGGATGCAGGACAGAAAATAGAGGATTTTGACCTGCTGATCGGGTGCGCTGCAAAGTCTGCCGGGTTGACTGTTGTTACCCATAATGTAAAGCATTTCAATCATATTGAAGGCCTGAAGATTGAAGATTGGATTAAATAGATAGAACTAACTGAATTGAAATAGTCTGGCAAATTATAAGATAATGCATTAGTCATATATTTTACATAAGAGAGCATTCCTATCCGGGATGCTCTTTTTTGTTCGCCTTCGAATAGCAAAACGTTGGATTTTTTCTCTTTGTTGTGCTTTTCTGCACAAAAATTTGGAGATTATCAAATAATTCCGTATTTTTGCAGCGAAATTTTTGTATAAATCAGTTATATAGGAGTTTCCATCGGTAGCGTCACAGGCGCTTAGTCTGCCGCGTTATCTGATGCTTTTATCGGAAAGACGTTACTTACGTCTTGGTCTTGGTACTTCAAAACTACCACCTTTGAGTATCCCAAGAGACAAGGCAAATGTGACGTTCACGGATATGTTTGTATCCTCTTTGCTTTGTCGTTGCCTTTAGGGCAGCGGCAAGGTCTTGAGTGTATATACATGGCGTGGGCATCTGCATTTGTTCGTTCTCAGGGATACGGGCTGTGGTAGGCCTTGAAGTACGGGAGCGAGCAAAAAGTCAGCCGCCCGCGTCTTTTCTTTTTAAATATAGGTTTGCTGAATCTGGGGTAGCTATAAGCTGTGGAATTATTCATTATAGTCAATTAGTGGAATTATTGTTTCATTTATTAAATAT
>JAGBQS010000025.1 GCA_017632695.1 Bacteroidales bacterium | reverse complement strand
CCCATCAGCCTGCATCACGGCGGCAACGACGTATATTCGCCCAACGGTTCTACACTCATTTATCGGCAGTATCGCCGGATGAACGTTCCCGCCGAACTGCATCTGTACCCGGGTAAGGGACACGGAGCTTATGGCTTTGAACGCGGAATCGAATTTATGCGCCAAATCGGATTCCTGGGCGAGCTGCAGCCGGAAGTGGATCTGATGGAACGTTTCACAAGCGATTCGCTGCGCGGACAATACTTCAAGCAGGACGTTTGGCCGGAAGGTAAAACTCCCGACTTCGACTCCGTACACTGCACTCCTTATCTGGAGTGGCACTTCCCCAAGGAACTGAAGACCCGTGCCATCCAGATCATCTATTCGGGCGGCGCCTATAACGGCAACAAACCCGATGCCTTCGAGGTAGCTCCTGCCCGCCGATACCTGAACGCCAAGGGTATGACTGTTGTAACCCTGAAATACCGTTCGCCTCGTCCCAGAAAGGAATCCGGTCTCGCCAAGTTCACACTGGCCTGGGAAGACCTGCAGCGTGCCGTCCGTCTGGTACGCAGCCAGGCAGAACAGTACGGACTGGATCCCAACAGCATCGGAATCATGGGCAGTTCGGCTGGCGGCCACCTCACGCTGATGGGTGTAACCTCGTCGAATCACCAGGCCTATCTTCCTATCGATTCGATTGACAAAGTTTCGTGCAAGGTACAGTGGGGCATCGGTATCTATCCGGCATACGCACTCACCGATGGCCTTGACGGCGGTAATAAGGGCGGCGGCAACGATGACAGTGCCGTACTGGCTCCCGAATTCTCGTTCGACCTGAACACTTCGCCCATGCTGTTCATTCACGGTGATGCCGACGGCTATGCATCGATGAATTCTGTAAAAACTTGGGAAAAGATGCGGAGTATGGGTATTCAGAGCGAACTGCACACGCTGGCAACCCGGAAGCACTGCTTCCAGCGTACAGCCTCGCCCGGAACCGGCAGCTACACGTATCTGGACCGCATTTGGGAATTCCTTGATTATCTGAAGAAGACAAGATAAACGTTCCTCCAATTCTTAACAGACAAACACCAAAACAACTATTATATTTAACAATGGAAAACAAATGGATTAGGGGCGCAATCCCCGCCCTGTTCATTCACTGCTGCATCGGAAGCGTTTACTGCTGGTCGTTGCTGAAGTTTGAAATCGCCGATACAATCGGCACATCAGTATCAAGCATCGAGATTGCATTCTCGTTGGCCATTTTCTTCTTGGGCATGAGTGCCGCTTTTGGCGGCAGGTTTGTAGAGAAAAACGTCAAGATGGCATCATTGCTATCGTGTATCTGTTTCTCGTCCGGACTGCTCGGCAGTATCTATGCCATCAATATTGGCAACACAAGTCTGCTGTTACTGTTTTACGGCTGCATCATGGGCATCGGACTGGGTCTGGGCTACCTCTCTCCTGTTAAGACGCTGATGCTGTGGTTCAGCGAACACAAAGGACTGGCAACGGGTATTGCCATCAGTGGATTCGGACTCTCGAAGGCGCTGTTCTCGCCCTTCATCGTTTGGTGCAACAACACCTACGATGTGCAGCACACATTGTTATATATGGCTCTGATCAGCATTTTCTTCATGCTGACTGCAGCCGTACTTATCCGGAAGCCTCTGGGCTGGAAGGAAGATATGGAGAAATTCTCTCTGCGCGGAGCCATGAAGATCATTCTCGATCCTACTTATCTGAAAATCTGGTTCATCTTCTATATCAACATCACTTGCGGTCTGGCGCTGATTGCCTACGAAAAGGATCTTGGCGTAGAATCGGGTATCGCCTTTGTGGGATTCCTGTCGTCGCTGACAGCTATCTTCAATACATTGGGACGATTCGGCTATTCGACAGCCTCCGACTGGTTTACCGATAAATCGAGAATCTATCGGATGATTTTCCTGTCGTCGGTGATTGCCATCGTCTGCAACATCGGAGCCGATAGTTGGGCTACAAACTGGTACTGGATTCTGGTTGTGGTAATGCTTTGCATCATAAACGCAGGCTACGGCGGCGGTTTCTCAACCCTCCCTATCCTGCTGCAGAGCCGGTTCGGCATGAAGCAGATCAGTATGATTCACGGCTTTGCCCTGAGTGCATGGGCATGGGCAGGATTGTCAGGCAACCAGTTGTCGAACCTGATTATTAACCGGTGGGGTTATG
>JAGBQS010000269.1 GCA_017632695.1 Bacteroidales bacterium | reverse complement strand
ATGTATCGCCCATCCGGCATTTGGCCGACGGACTTCACGGCAATGAACTGTCGAAAGCCACCTTACTGCTGGCCATTGACGAACTTCAAACGATGTTTCCGGAACAAGTGGACTATCTGCCTACATATGAGTTACTGATTGATGACCTGCGCGACTATCGGTTCTACGCCGATGATCTGGTACACCCTTCATCTTTGGCCATCCAGGCCGTCAAGGAATTATTCGTAAGCGGGGCTGCTGCTCCTTCTCTGCAAACATACCTGAAGGAAGCCGAGCCGATTGTCAAAGCCTTTCAGCATCGTCCTTCCGATCCGGACAGCGAAGCACACCGGCAATTCCTGCAGCAGGCGCAACAAAAGAAAGAAGCCTTGCTAAAGAGCCTGAAAGCGCGTACATCGGCAACATAAAATTACAATATTCTTTCAAATAACGCTCTATAAGCTGTTTTTAGATAATTATTCCATCTATTCCGACAGTATTTCTATCCATTATTTATAAATAAATCGTAACTTTGCCCCCAGTTATTAACCCTACAGATACCGATCAATGAAACTATTATTTCTGTCCTTACTTCTAAGCATTAATCTGAGTGGCACCTGGCAGTTTTCCATCGACAGGACTCCGGAAGGAGTACGTCCGACCGTTTACACAGACGAAGTAACCTTACCGGGCTCTATGCTAACAAACGGGAAAGGCGATGATGTAAGCATCCATACCCAATGGGTGGGCTCATTATACGACTCATCGTACTTCTATAATCCGGCAATGGCGAAATACCGCGAACCGGGCAATCTGAAGTTTCCGTTCTTTCTGACTCCCGAAAAGCACTATGTGGGAAATGCCTGGTACAAGAAAACCGTCAAAGTTCCAGCCAGTTGGCAAGGACGCAAGGTTACGTTGTATCTGGAACGTCCGCACATCGAGACCACCCTGCTGGTCAACGGCAAGGAAGCGGGACATCAGATGTCGCTTTGCGTACCTCATCAGTTCGACATCACCGACTACGTGGAATTCGGACAGGAGAATACGCTTGAGATTAAAATTTACAACGGCATCGAGAACGTATGTGTAGGTCAGGACTCGCACAGCGTTACCGACCAGACCCAGGGCGACTGGAACGGCATTACCGGAAAGATTGAGCTGCGCGACGAACCCATCGTGTGGCGTTGCCGCGTAGAACCGGATGTTGATAATGCTTCGGCAAGGATTTTCCTGAACGACAGCATATATGATATCTCCCTGAAACGACCGCTGAAACTTTGGGACGAATACAATCCCTATCTGTACACCGTAAAGGTTAACTATCAGGGACAGAACATACCGGTCAGCTTCGGCATGCGGAAAGTGAGCATCGAAGGTCGCAACATACTCCTGAACGGACAGGTGCTCAAACTGCGCGGTACCGTAGGTAACTGCTGCTTCCCGGAAACCGGCTATGCTCCTACCGATGTTGCCTCATGGGAAAAGATTTTCCGCAAATGCAAGGAGTATGGACTGAACGCCATGCGTTTTCATAGTTACTGTCCTCCAGAGGCAGCTTTCACGGCAGCCGACAAAGTCGGTTTCTATCTTCAGGCCGAAGGTCCGTCGTGGCCCAACCACGGTGTCAAGCTGGGAAACGGCATGGCCATCGACAAGTATCTCATTGATGAGTGCAAGGCCATCATCGACCAATACGGAGCACACCCGTCGCTGCTGATGATGGGCGCCGGCAACGAGCCGGCCGGCAATTGGGTACAATGGTGCAACCGCTTCGTGAAAGAGATGCACCGATATGATCCGACCCGCATCTATTGCGATGCTTCGGTAGGCGGAGGCTGGGCATGGGCTGCCGATGCCGAGTTCCACATCAAGGGCGGAGCCAGAGGTCTGGATGAATGGAAAAACCATGCGCCGCAGACTATGGACGATTTTACGCCTGGTATGGATCTGCCCCGGAACTTCAAGCCTTCGGCCGAAAAGCCGACCAATACAGAACCTATCGTGTGCCACGAAACGGGTCAGTGGTGCGCCTTCCCCGACCTGACCGAAACATCGCAATACACCGGCGTGTACAAAGCCAGGAACTTTGAGATATTTGCCGACCTGCTGAAAGAGAACGGCATGGAAGGTCAAAGCCGGAAATTCCTGATGGCCAGCGGACGCCTGCAGACCCTTGCCTACAAGTTCGACATCGAACGTAATCTGCGGACACCCGACTATGCCGGATTCCTGCTGTTGGGCCTGAACGATTACAGCGGACAAGGTACGGCTCTGGTTGGCGCCCTCAATGTTCATTGGATGGAAAAAGGATATGTAACCGCCAACGAATGGAAAGAATTCTGTTCGGATGTTGTTCCTCTGGCCCGTTTCCCGAAATTCGTTTACGGAGACCAGGAACAGATTCAAATCGGAACGATGCTCTATAATGCCACTTTCGGACGCGAGAAATACAGCCAGCTGGAATACGTCATTTCATCGGCCGACACCAAGAGTACGCTTCAGAAAGGAAAGGTTCAGGTAGGCGGAAACATTCTCTTCGCTCCTAAGCCACAGGCAAAGAGCAAAGCCTTCGTTCCCCGCAAACTGACGCTGACGCTGAAAGCCGGCAACCACAGCAACCACTGGGATTTCTGGGTATATCCGACTGCCATAGCCAAAGAGACCGAGGCAGATCCTGCCAACGGCAATATTACCGGTATCATGGTAACGGACACCTTGGATGCCAAAGCCCTTTTCTTCCTGAATGCAGGCGGAAAAGTGCTGCTCACGGCAGGCGGAAAAATCAAGTTCGGCAACGACGTTTCACACCAATATCTGCCGGTATTCTGGAACACCAGCTGGTTCAAGATGCGTCCTCCGCATACCACCGGCTCATATATTGAGAACACTCACCCCATCTTCAGGGATTTCCCGACCGACGACTGGCAGGATCTGAACTGGTGGGAACTGGTGAACCGTACCCAGGTGATGAATCTGGCGGAATTCCCGGCCGGATTCCAGCCGATTGTCCAGCCGATTGATACCTGGCACGTATCGCGTAAGCTGGGAATGCTGTTCGAAGCCAAAGTCGGAAAAGGCCGTTTGGTAATGACCACCATGAACCTCAGCCGCGACCTCGACAAACGCCTTGTTGCCCGACAGCTCCGGTATTCCATCCTGAAATACATGCAGAGCAACGAGTTCCAGCCTCAGTTCGAACTGGATCCTTCGGTCATCAGGAACCTGTTTACAAAGACGGCTCCACCAGTCAATATGTTTACCAAAGACACGCCCGACGAGCTGAAGCCCAAACTGACTTCATCGACCACGGACTGCAACCTCCAGCTGAAGCCAGGCACTCCCAGGAGCAAGGAAACATTTGCTTTCGGAACGTCGGCGAACGGCAAAGGCGGTTCCCTGCTGGTCGATAACAAAGGGTTCATCATGGACGGGAAAGGCGTGATTCCCGTAATGGGGGAAATACATTTTTCCCGCGTGCCACGCAAAGAATGGAAAACGGAACTGCTGAAAATGAAGGCCGGCGGCGTCAATATCGTTGCCACCTACATATTCTGGATTCACCACGAAGCTACGGAAGGACAGTTCGACTGGACCGGAAACAAAGATTTACGGGCATTTGTGCAAACCTGCCAGGAAGCAGGGTTGCCCGTAGTGCTCCGTGTGGGACCGTTCTGTCACGGAGAAGTCTATCTGGGCGGCATTCCGGAATGGCTTGTCGATAAAGCCGCAGCCGACCCCAAGCAATACAAGCTGCGAAGCACGGCTCCCGGTTTTCTGGCCGCAACCCGTAAACTTTACGAAGAAATCTTCGGACAGGTGGACGGCCTGCTTTACAAACAAGGCGGACCGATTGTCGGCATGCAGATTGAGAACGAATGCCGCGGTCCCTGGCCCTACTACATGGCCTTGAAGGACATCGCCCTTCAGCAGGGCTTCGACCTTCCGTTCTATACCCGAACCGGCTGGCCCAAACTGAACGGCAGGGAAGAGTTCGGCAAACTGCTCCCGCTGTACGGCGATTACGCCGACGGATTCTGGGAACGCACCAACAAGGACATGCCCGGAGGTTATCCGAATGCCTTTGTCTTCAAGTCCGGCCGTGTATCGGAAAACATTGCTACCGAAACCTTCAAGGCTTCTGAACTGAAAGACGACGGTACACCGGCAACGTCGTCTCAGCTGACTTATCCCTACCTGACGTGCGAACTGGGTGGCGGCATGCAGACCGCCTATCATCGGCGCGTCCGTATCTTTCCGAAAGATGCCTTGGCTTTGGCTATCTGTAAAGTAGGTTCCGGTTCGAATCTGCCCGGTTACTACATGTATCACGGCGGTACCAATCCGGGACGTCACCTATCGGAAATACAGGCCAGCAAGGTGACCAACTACAATGACCTGTCCGAAATCAATTACGACTTCCAGGCTCCCCTCGGACAGATGGGACAATACAACGAATCATACCATTGGACACGCCGGTTTCATCTGTTCCTGTCGAACTTCGGTGAAGAACTGCGCGATATGGATCCCCAGTTTCCTGCCGGCAATCTGGAAGACGGACGTAAGGATTCCGCCCTGCGTTATGCAGTCCGGACAGATGGAAAATCGGGTTTTGTTTTCGTCAACAACTACATGCGAATGTTTCCGCTTTCCGACAAAGAAGGGGTCCGGTTCCTGTTCACCACTGCCGACGGACAAAAAATCACTTTCCCCCGATTCGACATCCTGAAGGACGAAGCTTTCGTACTGCCTTTCGGTCTGCGGTTCTGCAACCAGACCATCGACTGGGCTACAGCGCAGCCGCTAATGAAGTTAGAGGGGAAGGAACCCGTATTGGTACTGGCACAGATTCGCGGTATCGAACCACAGATCAGCGTCGACGGACAAGTGTTCAGCCTGAGCACCAAACAGCCTGTACGCACCTTCAAGGGCTGGAGCGTCCGGTTGCTGTCGGTTGAGGAATCGCTTAAGGCATATCAGTTCGGCAATCAGCTGTATCTGTCTGACATCCCGTTGTTCGAAGACGAAAAAGGACGCATCTGGCAAGAAGAGTTCCGGCTGACCGACCGCACCGTTTCCGTACAGCAGACGGCCAGTCACCAAGGACTGCGCGAAGTGAAGACGGGCGGTGCCAAAGTAGCGGAACGGCCGACGGATGCCGACTTCGAAAAAGCTGCCGTCTGGACATTGGGCGACCTTGACCGGCTATCGGACTACGATCTGCTGCAAGTCGACTATCAGGGCGATGTGGCTCGGGTATATGCCGACGGACAGCTGGTGCAGGACAACCAATGGAACGGGAACCCGATGCTGGTTAGGGTATCGGATCTGAAAGGGAAACGGGCCGAAATCCGGATCCTGCCCTTGGGCAAGGACTATCCGGTTTATCTGCAGCCGGATGAGCGAAAGGTTCTGGCCGAAGCTCCCGACGGCCTGCTCTGTCAGCTGAAACAAGTGCATGTAATAGAACACAAACAAATACAAAAATGAAAAAAACGCTCTTTATTTTGCTGTCTTCAATGGTTTGGGCTTTAAGTCTGTCGTGGGCCCAGGGAACCGATCCGGCATCGCTGACCAAAGAAGAATTACTGAAACGGTTCCTGTATCAGAACAGTCTGATGCCGCAGGAACGGGTACACATCATGACCGACCGCAACCATTATCTGTCGGGCGATACCGTCTGGCTGCGTGCCTTTATCGTCGACGGACTTTACAAGAAGCCGGTTCACTACAGCCGGTTCCTATATGTTGAGTTGCGCGATGAGGCCGACCAGCTGGCTTGCCGGGTCAAGTTGCACGAACAGCCGGAACGGGGCGATTCCGTCATGCGCGGTTATCTGCCTACTTCCTTAGAGCTGCCCACAGGTGTCTATACGCTGGTCGGCTATACCCAGTGGATGCTGAACGGCGGCGAAGAACTGTTCTTCAAACGGAACATCCAGCTGATCAATGCCAACGATATCTCCAAGAATCTGTACACCGAGCCGCTGACTTCCACCACGGGCAGCGATGCCTATCATCGCATCGACAGTGCCTCGCTCGAAAGAGCCGACGAAGCCGTGATTGTGGTCCACCCCGCACTGCAAACCGATAAGATCACATACGGCAGCCGGGAACTGGTCACCGTAACCGTTCAGGCTCCTCCGTTCAGCAGTCTGGCGGCTTCGGTAACCGATAATGCTTCCGGGCCCGTCGATCCCCGTGCCGCCATACACTATGACATTCTCGGTCAGCCCTATTGGCACAATCTGGATTCCATCTATGCCGGCAAGTACCGTACCCCGACGTACCTGAACGAAATCTCGCAAGAGGTAAGCGGACATCTGAGGGGAGCCATCAGACGGCAACCGAAACCCAACACGCTGATGATGCTTTTTGCCCCGTCGGCCAGACTGTTCAAAACCACCCGTACCGACTCATTAGGTAATTTCTGCTTCGAAGGCTTCGATGCCATCGACACTACCCGTATCAATGTTCGGGCCTTCTCCGACAAAGGGCGCAGCAAGGGAGAAATCATCCTCTCGCCCAGCGTGTTGCCCGAAGTGGTTCATCATCTGGAATCGCCTGTCAAACCCCGAACCCGCACCATCGGCAACGAGGCCGATTCCATTCAGTTCAACAAGATGAAGCAACGCATCCGTTTCAGCAACGGACAATGGGAAATCACTTTGGGCGAAGTCGGCGTTTCGGCAAAGAAAGCCACTCCCGGCATGGATCAGGCCAGTCGCTTCGCAGAACGCAAATACAGTTATAAAGAAATACAGGAATTGGGTGTCGCCTCACTCGAGGAACTGCTTAACACCATTCCGGGCGTATTTGTCGATGTGAACGCCGATGGCAAGCGTATTGCCAAATTCCGCGGCAAGGAACTGCATTTCATTATGAACGGCACGGAAGTATCGCTCACAGCCGGCGAAGAGGAAACGGAATTCGAGTACGTCGATAATTACTGCAATACCTCTTGCATTGAATACCTCGACCTGATGCTGGCCACCTATACGTCAACCTCCATTACCGATTTCAACGCCTATGTGGTCCGCATTCAGGAGAATCCGAACCTTTCGGTCAAGACCGACCTCAGGTCAGTTCTGTTCAAACCGCTGGGCTACCAGATACCACGCGAATTCCAT
>JAGBQS010000268.1 GCA_017632695.1 Bacteroidales bacterium | reverse complement strand
TCCGTTAACTCCAGGCTAAAAGCCTGTTAACTCCAATTAACTCCAAACATACAAAATTATTTCACCCAACCGGGTTCACATTCCGAAGGGTCATAGAATATCTCTGCCTCCCGTTCGAGGGTAATCACGCCGTCGGTGATATCGAGCACCGTCTGACAGCAGTTCAGATACTTGACGCCCCAAAAATCCTTGATGGCTTTCTTGCCGGCAGCAACAACCAGGCTGCGGATCAGCGCCCCATGTGCAACCAGCAGGATGTTCTGACACTCTTTTTCGAGCGGTACGATTTCATCCTTCAGGAATCCGCTGCTGCGGTCCACCAGTTGCTGAAAACTCTCGGCCTTATCTCCCGGGGTGTACAGTTCCGGATGCCAAAGCATATTATAAAGCGGATGCTGCGGATCTTTGCCGGCTTTGGTGATATCGGAGCCCTCGTAGCAGCCGAAATCCATTTCGATGATTCGTTGGTCCAGGCGGATCTGATCGAGCGGATAACGCCCTTCTAACAGAATCTGAGCGGTCTCACGTGCGCGGTTCAGCGGACTGCAATAAACACGGTCGTAGGCAATGAGAGGCATTTTTTCGCGCGTCAGCTGTGCCAACCTCCGACCATTGTCGTTCAACGGAACATCCACTCTGCCCTGAAAACATTTCCTGCGGTTCCAGTCGGTCTCGCCGTGACGGATCATATAAAGCTTCATAACTGGCGGATTGCTTCGGCTGCTTTTTCCAATTGAATACCACGGGAGCCTTTCACCAAGGTCGTTCCTCCCAGATTCCGGAGCATCGGAACGTCTTCACAGAGGGCACTGACATCTGCGTAGCAGCGGACCGTCTGTCTGGCGATCTTCGATACCGTTTCATCGGAAAGCGACATGAATGCCTGCTGGAATTCGGCACCTACCAGCAGAACGGATTCAAACCGACAGGCATAATCGTCGGCCAGCAGTTGCAGAATCCGGGTATGTTCCGAAACGGACTCCTCTCCCAGTTCGCGCATATCGCCCAACAGGAGATTCTTATGGGCGGCCGTGTTCAAAGCAAAACTGCCGATGGCAGCACTCATACTGGTAGGATTGGCATTATAGGCATCCAGAATCAGATAATTGTCCTGTCCGAGATCTACAAGCTGCGAACGCATGTTTTTAGGTTCGTATCCGGCAATCGCTGCCTGAATAGCCGATGTCGGCACTCCGAAATAATGTCCGATGGCAGCAGCCGCAATCACATTGATCAGGTTATAGTTTCCGATCAGATGGGTCTGAACGACCACCGACGGATCGTCTTCCACATACAGCGATAACTGGAGATACGGACTGCATGAGAGCATTCTTCCTCTCACAGAGGGTTGCTCGGCGGTCAGATGATTCTCGGCCTCCAGGATCTCGACATCTCCGTAGGAAACTGTCCGCAAGCCCTTTGTCTTGGGCAGCAGATGCTTGTTGCCGAAATCGACAAATGCTATGCCGCAGTTCTGCCGTAACGAGTCGTACAGCTTGGTTTTGGCCTCAATCACGCCTTCCAGACTGCCGAATCCCAGCAAGTGCGCTTTGCCGATGTTGGTTATCAGTCCGAAATCGGGTTTGGCAATGGCGCACAGATCGGCAATGTCCATCGGATGATTGGCTCCCATCTCCACAATGGCGAGCTCGTGCTCGGGACGGATCTTCAGAAGCGTGAGCGGCACGCCGATCTGGTTGTTCAGGTTCCCTTCGGTTGCAAGTACGTTATATTTCTGCGACAGGACTGCCTTGATCAGCTCTTTGGTTGTGGTCTTACCGTTGGTGCCCGTGATGCCGATAACCGGAACCGGACGGTTCCAGGTGCGGAGTGCTTCCCTATGACAGGCAGCCAGCTGCTGCAGGGTGGTCAGTACGTCGGGCACATAGAAATAATGTCCGTACCGGCCGAAGGTCAGTACCAGCGTATCGGTCTTCTCGCCGATTCCCAGTTTCCGTTCTTCGTCGGGAATGACGGTTGCATCGTCAACGACCGCCAGGCGGCAGCCTTTCTGAAGAACGTCTTTGGCATACTGGTTGCCGTCGAAGCG
>JAGBQS010000267.1 GCA_017632695.1 Bacteroidales bacterium | reverse complement strand
TGTTCCGTCCAGTTCACCATATCGGTAGTACTCCACAGCAGCCAGTCGTACATAAAGAAGCCGGCAGAGTTTTTCTCGTTCTCATCCGGAATATCTTCGGGCGAAGCATCGTGCGAAGTGAAGAGGAAGAGGGTATCGCCTACCACGATGGGCGAAGGATCGGCCGTAAACTTAGTCTGGAAAAGCGGCATGTTTACCTGCTCCAGTCCACGCATCTCCCACCAGTCGAAGTTAAAGAGTTTCGGACCCTTACGGCCCTTGAATGCGAAATACAGGTCTGCGTGATCCGGCAGCGTCAGACCGGCCATGGTGCGTGTGGGGGCATTCAGTTCGGTCAGGGTCGAGTAGTCCAAATCGACCGTAATGGTCTGCCACTGCTCCCAGCCGCCCGTTCCCGGCACGTTAACAACGCCAAGAACCCGGCCGTTCAGGCTGTCCAGACGAATCTCAATCTGACCGCCTCGCAGACCGCTTGCTACGCGGGCACTGAAGGTACGCGGATACTTCTTTCCGAAAGCCACGTTCTGCAGTTTGATATAGTCGCCATCGTGAATCTCGGAGACATACACGCCGACTGCGTTGTTCTGTTCCGTCTTTACTCCACGCGAGAAGGCCATTGTCTCGGCCTCCACCCTGCGGTAAGGATCAAAGCCGGCAACCGGCTTCACGCCCTCATCGGTAGGCAGAATGGTCGGGAAGGAGCCATCGGGATTGTACTCAAACTCCTCGACAGCCACACTGCGTCCGAAGCCGCCACCCTTAGGCAACTTACCCGTATGATAGAAGAAATAGCTATGACCCTGGAAATCGGCCACGCCGCAATGATTGGTAAAGGACTTGGTTTCGCTCAGCGGCATAATTTCGCCTGCATAGGTCCAGGGACCTTCCGGCGACGGAGCCGTGCTGTACGAGATATGCTCCGGGACACCGCCTGCTGCATAAAGCAGCTGGTAAGCCTTCTGAGGATCGACCTTGTATTTTTGGGCATCCACCTTTCGGATCCAGGGACCCTCGGTATAGCAATCCTTATACTGTTTGCCTTTTTCGCGTCTGTTCATGGCAGGAGCTCCGAAAGCCTCTTCCGTCATATCAAGACGGCCCAGCTCGCCTGAGTACGAGATCATGTCTTCGTTCAGTTTCAGGTAGTACACCTGCGGATTACCCCAGAAAAGCCACGCCTGACCATCGTCGTCAATCATCACGGTCGGATCAATATGGTCCCACGAACCATTCTCGAAAAGCGGCTTTCCGATGGCATCACGGAAAGGACCTGTCGGATTATCCGACACCGCAACACCGATTGCCATGCCTTTCGAAAGCTTGGAGTGAGCACAGATGTACCAGTAGAACTTACCGTTGCGCTCAATGGTCTGTGCTGCCCAGGCACGGTCATCGGCCCAGGAAAAGCTCTCAAGTGCCAGCGGAGAACCGTGATCCTGCCAGTTCACCATATCCTTCGACGAATACACGCGCCACTCCTGCATCCAGAAGAAGTCGGCATTATCCTCGTCATGACCCGTATAGACATACATCGTACCGTCGTGTACCATGGGTGCAGGGTCACTTGTGAACCAGGTCTGAACGAAAGGATTCTGTGCCTGAACAACGGCACAGAAACCCAGAAGGGAAGCAAAAAGCAATTTCTTTTTCATCATTGCATGTTTCAGGTTTTCAAACAGCTTCGTTTCAATAAAAACGGATTACTTAAAGAGCAGCGGTGCCATTTCTTTCAGGCTTCGACGCCAGGTCAGGAACTCATGGGCAGTACCTTCCGAGACATAGCCTACGGCATTGAAGCCGGCGGCCTTCAGCGCTTCAGCCGATTCGAGGATGCGATCGGGGCTCTCCTTCGATCCGCAACTCTCGAAGATCAGTCGCACTTGCTTCGGATCCTTAATATCCTCCGGCATATAAATGCCGCCACTCAGCAATCCGTAGTAGCCGAACACTTCCGGACGACGCAGCGTAATAAGCCTGGTTTCAACGCCTCCCATTGACAGACCCGCCATTGCGCGGTTCCACTTATCGGCCTTGGTCAGGAAGTTGGCATCGATGAAAGGCACCAGTTCGTCAACAAGCAGGGTCTCGAACTCTTTGGCGGTAAACTGACCGATGGTACCGAACCTGATATTATTGGTCAGACCGTATGCCATCACAATGATGAACGGCTTGATCTTGCCTTCGGCCAGAAGGTTGTCCATAATCAGTCCGGCATGACCCTGCTTACCCCAGCTGGTCTCGTTCTCTCCCCAGCCGTGCTGCAGATAAAGAACCGGGAACCGCTCCTGCTTGCCTTTCACGAGTTTTCCGTATGTAGGCGGCAGATAAACCATAGCGGTCTGCATCTGTCCGGTACTTTTTGAGAAATAGAGCACTTCCTGAATGGTTCCGTGGGCAATATCCTCGCGGCAGGCATAGAAATCCTTATCGTGGGCAGGAATCTCGATACCGCTCTCCCACCGGCAGGAACCGAAGTAGTTATGCGTACCCGGATCGTTCACCGTGGCACCATCGATGGTCAGGTGATAGTAATGGAAACCTTCGTCCATAGGACCTTCGGTAGTACCTTCCCAGATTCCATCCTTATTCTTCCGGAGCACGGTACCGCCACGTCCGCCCAGACCCAGACTGACCAATACGGACTTGGCCTGCGGGGCATCGATACGGAAGCGGGCATAACCCTGTGAATTTACCATCGGGTACTGCTGGCCCGGCTGGTTCATCTCCGACGGGACGAAATCTTCCTTCACGACGAAGTTATCAAGCTTAGGATCAAAATTACATACAGCCTGGTAGGCAGCCTTTGGCTTCAGATCCTTGTCGAAGAGCAACGGATAATTGTTGACGCCCACCCATGAACAGCCGTCATGCAGATTCCAGAAGGTCACTACATCGAGCACATCCTTGTGCTTGCGGAACACCTTGAACAGCTGGGCATACTGATCCGTATGAAGGGTACGGATGTAAGGCTTAACCTCGATGGCCTTACGGCTGAATTGCAGCTGACCGCCCATTTCCTCGCTGATACGCACATCCAGTTCGGTAATATGGATATGATCCACAAGTGTGGCATACTTGGTGATGGCGGCATCAATGTCCTCCATCGAAGGACCATATATATTATAATGACCCTGCATGCCTATACCGTCAATAGGTACCCCGGCATCCTTCATCTTCTTGACCATATTGAAGATACGGTCGCGCTTGGCAGGATCTGCAGCATTGTAATCATTATAGAACAGCAACGCATTCGGGTCTGCCTCACGGGCAAATTCAAATGCCTTGGCAATAAACTCATCACCGAACGTCTGGTAGAGTCTGGAATTGCGGTACGGGCTCTGCTCACGTCCCCTTGGACCGAATCCGCCGCCGTCCGACATAGCCTCGTTGACCACATCCCAGCAGTAAACCACATCCGAGTAGCGCTGCATAACGGTCTGAATATGCTCCTTCAGACGCTTGTAGAAAATCTCTTTCTTAACCGGTTTGCCTTTCTTGTCGGTAAACATCCACTCGGTAAACTGGGCATGCCAAACCAGACAATGTCCGCGCATCCTGATACCGTTGGCACGGCAGAAGTTGGCGATGCTGTCGGCAGCACCCCAGTTCCACACATTCTCAGAAGGGTGAATGGAAGCCGGTTTCATCTCGTTCTCGCAAGTCACACTATTGAACTCGCGCAAAACCACCGACTGCTGTTCCGGTGTGAGGTTACGTACATTCAGGGCAACGCCCACCTTGAAATAGTCCTGATAGGAATCCTTGAGGCCGGCCTGATTCCGGTCGGCAGGACGGTTCTGACCGAACAGGATCGGACAGCAGGTAGCAATGGCTACACAAAGAGCTAAAAGTTTTTTCATAAGTTTATTATAAGAAAAGATTCATATATACGTTCCGATAAATCTGTCAAGTATTGCTCTTATCCGATACGAGCAATGCCTGCTCCTTTCAAACAAGGAACAGGCACCGGTCGGTCTTAATAGAGAAGACTTTTTACCATCTTTACTAACTTAACAAATTACTAACTCAAAATGTAACAACTAACCGAATCAATAAACTAACTATTATACAGGTATCAGAGTAATGAAGGAACTCCTAAAATTGCGCTGCAAAGTTAGCTTGTTTTTTTCGAATAGACCAAAAATAATTGTTACATGAATATTTTAAAAAGTTACATTTTCCATAAAAGAAACAAAACCATAAGGTATTTGTAATAAATCAAACCCTTTTTTCGGCTTAAATATCCACTTTTTTGAAGATTTAAGACATCAAATTCTGCTTCCTGACAGAAGTTTTCACTTTTATGGTGCAAAGATAGATGGATTTTTTCAGAATGACGTTTAAATATGATACAATTTCTTTTGATTTCGATAAATGATACAAAAATGTTATGACCCGGCCCTGTTTTTTGGCCGTTAACGCAAAGATTCCGTCTTTTTGAAACTTTTTTTTGCGTTTTTCAGTTCCATTCTTTTTTTTATCGTTATCTTTGCCAAGGCATTCCTTCATCGGGAACCATTTTTATTATTCTTCAACTTCCGCAAGCCTTGCATGCCGGAA
This sequence comes from Bacteroidales bacterium, assembly GCA_017632695.1. GTDB lineage: Bacteria > Bacteroidota > Bacteroidia > Bacteroidales > UBA3663 > Liminaster. The sequence goes on along the minus strand of JAGBQS010000267.1, from coordinate 6,403 downwards.
GTTGGCAAACATTTTTAAGCCGTGCCTATCCGCCTGCTGTTTACCCAGACCGACCGTAATCTGACCGGACAATCCAAAATGTGGGGTTGTCCCGATCTGCCGGACACACTCAGTTATCCGGAATCGGAAATTGCGGAAGATGACGAAACATACAGAAATCCGCTCACCTTCATCTGCCAGATCAGATGCGAGGATCTCATTCCCTTCGACACCGAAGGACTGCTGCCTCATAGCGGCATGTTGTACTTCTTTGCCGAAGTGGATTATTATCTGGGCGCCGACGGGTACGATTCGCCGGGCATGGGCGAGTGGCCGGCATCCGCAATCCGCGTTCTTTATACCCCCACGGGCGAAGGACTGCATACGCACAGTCTGGTGGACGAACAGGGCAATACCTTAGGTCTGCCGCCAGAAGCCATCACCTTTACCGCATGCAACCCTGCCTCCGACGGATTCAAGCTGCTCGGGCTGCCGTTTTTCGACGAAGTACGCGAGCAGTATCCTGCGCATGTCAGCCTGTTTCAGATGGACGAAGAAGACAAATGGAATCTTCGGTTTTTCGACAGCGGCATGCTATCTTTCCTGCTTTCGGCCGAAGATCTGAAACAACGCCGGTTTGAGCGCACCGTTGCCTACCTGCATTCGTTCTGAAGCGCCTTTCTCAGCTTCTTCGGCAAGGCATGCCGGTTCAAAAACAGATATGTGGTATTTAAGGCAATATAGTCGGCCGACATATACCAGATGCCCTGATACATACCGCTCCTGCCCCACGAGTTCTTCACCATATAATAAGGTTTACCCTGCTCATCGACGGCCTTACCGTAAATGAGCATCACATGATCGTAAGTGAAGCGCCAGTCGTCCCACTGCTGCTGGCGCAGCTGCTGCGACGGCACAATGCTGTCGGGCAGCATAGCCAGACCCGTCCGGGTAAAATTCCCTGTCACATCAGCGCCCCATGCTACCGTATATCCGGCATCCAAGGCTCTGTCCAGCACCTGCATCAACTGACCGATCGGGATGTTGTAACTGGGTTTCAGCCTCCATTTATACGGAGCTTCCAGGACAAACCAGCTGTTAAAAGGATGGTGGGTATAGCTTGTCAGGCTTACATAGTCATCCGGATTCAGGCCCAAACTCTTGGCAAACGACATCGGTGTATAGGTCCGGCCCTCGTAAACAAATGTTTCGGGACAACGTCCGACATATTTCTCAATCAGTGCCTGAACGCTGTCCTGCCAATGGGTCAAGGGATGATTGGCATCTTTGCGCACGATACCGCTCACCATGCGCTCCAGTTCGGGAAAGAACACCTTGAAATTAGCCAGCGAGTCGCCCGTCAGCGAACCCGGTGCCGGCATGGCATTCTCCGGGCAGATGCCGTATCGGCGTATCACGTCGAGCACATCGTCGCACGAACCGCCCTCCGAAATCTGACTGTATCCGTGCATCCGCACATAATGTGTGGCACAGTCCATATAGTCTTTGTTCACCACAAACATTTCGCACAGGTCGTAAGTCCGACCGGTTTTCCTCAGTATCTCGCTCTCTAAATAACCCAACGTGGCATAATCCCAGCAGGTGCCGCTCCGCCATTGGTTCTTCACATTGGTTATCGGATTCTCCTTCAATACAGTGAAGGTCTTCTGTTCCGAGGTAGAGATTGCACTCTTCTGCAGATTCTCCTGTGCCGACACCACTGATGTTATCAGTACCGCGATTAACAATAATAACAGTCTCATGGCCTTTGTTTTTTTCGTTGTAATTTCATTCTCGATGCAAAGATAGTTATTTTTCTCCATGTATCCAAAAATCGGGATATTTTTTTTACGAAATAAAGGTTGTGTCTCGACGTTGAACTTCGCAACAAAGTATCAAAACCCATTTTGGAAACGTCTGAAAGCACAATGCTGATGCTCGTCTCGCCTTATTAACTTATTCACTTATTCACTTATTCAACTGGACAGGAAGGTTTTTAAACTCCGGTTCTGCTTGTTTTCTTCCCCTTTGAATACTATAGTATTTTTCTCTGTTTAAAATTTTTTATTATAATAATAAATTACAATATGTAAGATTTTTAAAAAACTTCCTGTCCAGTTGAATAAGTGAATAAGTGAATAAGTGGCGTGTCTTCCAAGACAAGATAGAAGACATACAATCAGAAAAACTATGCCACTCTCCAGCATCGCTTACAACTGTTTCCTGACTGTTAGTAAAAGTCCCGCAAAATGAATATACAAAAAAGATGCATAACTATACATTGCAATAAAAAGAGTCACAAAAGCCCCTGGAAGACCCGTTTTTGCCGCCAGACGTGGAAAAACTTTTTCTCAGGTGTGGCAACAAATTTTCTCAGGTGCGGCGGCAAAAAGGGCTTTTTTAAGCAGTCAAAAGCCTGTCATTAAGCAACAGAAAAATGCATATAGGAAGATGTTTTTTGCATAAAGTCTTACTTTCTTTAAAGTAAGCAAAGAACAAAGTATTCCTCTTTGATGGGACAAAGTATTCCACTTTGATTGGACAAAGTTTCCCACTTTGATGGGGCTCCACGATTGCTCAAGCTTCGTTTCGCGCGAGCAGAGCTCGGAACATTTTTTTGATAAAAAGTAGTGGAGCCTTTCCTGCGCTTCGGAAAGCGCAACCGAGTCAAGGGTTGGGAAATCCTTGTCCTTTCCTTACTTTTGAGAAAGTAACACCCCCTTTCCTCAGCTTTCGGGAAAGCAAAAAAACAAACCCCACTAACCATCACGGTCCGCGGGGTTCTCTTACTCATAACCGAATTGAGTAAATCTTGAAAAAACAATTACTTATTCTAACTTAAAAATCACTAACATTTTCGTTTAGCCATATACAGAAAGTCCGCTTCATGCTATGGCGAAAAAAAGCGCTGAATCCAACTTTATTACTAACAAATTTATCGTGTCAAAAATATTCGTCCCTGGCGGATGCGGATGGCATGCGATGACTCCGGGTCAACGCGCTGTCCCCACAGATTATAAACACCCTCATCGGACGGGTTCCTATCGGCAGCAATCTGCTCGATGTCATCGGCAACAGGAGCCTCATCGATGGTGATGCCGCCTACAACAGCCATACATTCGCCGTTGACGGCATTATCGGCGTAGTAAGTTACGCGGAAGTTCAGTTCGTAGTTACCGGCCGTAGCAATGGTAAAGTCGAGCGTATCGGCAACGGCATCCAGACAATCCCGGCCCGATCCCCAGCTGCTCTGCACATCGGCTTTAGCCTCCACGCCGCTATGATAGGCAATGGAAGCCGTGCTACCGGCCTTAGTAATGAAGGTGTAAAGTTTTTGCGGACCGTTGTAGCCGACACCGTGCCAGATCATGCGGTAGTTGCCAGGCTGCAGATACAGGCGATGGTTGCTCAGGCTGCCGTAGTTGGCCTGTCCGGGTTTGCCTGACGACGTAGCGTGCAGCAGAATACCTGCCGGAATGGGGCTCTCGGGGGTATAGGGCATGAGACGCGTCTGCGAACTGTTCCAGAAACTGTTATAGTTGTTCGAAGTCCGGACACTTCCATTCACTGTCACCTTCCATCCGTCGGGGTGCACGCACTGACCGTTGTAGTTCTGCAGACTGTCGGCCCACAAGGGCTGATGTACAGGTTCCTGCGGTTCTGTACGTTCATTGCTCTTAATGAACAGATAGGTGCAGACACTCTTGGGAGGACAGGTAACAGAAGGTTCGGCTGACTCATCGAACGTCAGGTTGGTCTGCACGAGGTTGCCGCTTGCATAAGTGCGGATACGGCGTCCGCCCTTGCTCATAAACGGCAGCGAATACTCCACATCGATGCTTGAAGCCGTAGGATTCAGCATCACAACCACGCAGGTATCACCTCCGGGAGTCAGGTAGGCCGAAGCCGACAAACCGGAATAGTCCGGATCGGAGAGCACCGTATGCAGACGGGTGGTACCGGTTACGTATTTGGCAAAGTGCGCCATCACATAGCCGCGCTTGGTGATAGCATTGTTAGTTGTACCGTTGGTACCGTCGCCCACCAGGCCATAGGATGCCTTCAGGGCATAGTGTACCCAGGCATTGAAGTTCGCCAGCATGGAGGTGTTTACCACACGGCCGAAGTAGATGGCATCGTCCCAATTATAATTATGGGTACTCTCGTAGCCCATATCCTCGGCATTGACCAGGAACTCGGTCATCCATTTCTCCTTACCCTTCTGCCGGATGAGCGGATAATCGAAGTTTCCGCTTCCGTAAATATGGCCTGCCACGATGGCCAGCCCCCTCATGGCCGAAGCACTGTTCAGGATGGAGTCAGTCAGGTTGCGGGAGAAGCCCAGATATTCGGGACCGATGAGCGGACGGTTCACACTTGAGGCGTAGTTGCTGTAGAAGCTGATGAACGACTTGGCCGGCCAGACGCATCCCTCGTAATCCGGTTCCCAGTCGGGTTCGTTCTGCAACGATATATAGTCCACATCCGTACCGCCGCGTTCGCAACGGCTGATGAAGCAGTTCAGGAAATCGGCATAATCACCGAACTTCGATTCGAGGATATGTCCCTTGACGTTCTGTCCGTTGGACGTAAACCGTCCGGGAGGGGTCCACGCCGAAGCAAAACTCAGGTGACGGCGTCCGCTTGCTTCCGTGCTCTGGCGGGCAACCCTCATCCGATTGATGGTGGTAGCCCAAATGTCGGAACCCAACGAAGCAACACTGTCCGGAGAGATACGGGCACGCAGGATGTTCAGGCCCAAGGTCTTGTTCGTATTATCGCATCCGAAAAGGGCTTTGGTGGACTCGTCAGTCAGGTTATCGCCCCAGGTGGCAGCGAAGGCGAAACCGCCGAAGCCTGTCACCGTCTGGCATTTCCGGCTTCCATCGATATGCAGCCTGGCAGTCTTGGCCGAAACAGCAGATGCAGCCAGTCCTGCGAGCAACAATACGGAAGTAAGGAACTTGTTATTCATATACTATTATTTATATAATTAAGAATCAGCGCCTCAATCAGGCATAACATCTTGTCTATTTCACAGCACACAATCCGACAACACTGCCCGTAAATCCACCGGCATAGTTGGTAGTCAGAATATCGGCATTCTGCGCTTCTCCAAGGTTCTGGAAGGTCTTTCCCTCATCCAACGAGAAACTGAAGCTGACGGAATGCTGATCGACTTCAGCGCGCAGATCAATCGCCTTGTAGTTATCTGAAGAATCAATCTTCCGGGTTACGACAACCACATCCGAGGCATCTTTGTCGGAACGGATAAGGACAACCTCCAACCGGTCATCTTCCGTGAGACGCTTGCCCAGAATAAAGTGTGCTATTTCGCTCTGGAACAGCGTCAGGCCAGCCAAGGCATTCGGCTCCTTCGGCGTGAAAAGCATACGGGTCTGAACCTGATAAGTGCTATGCTTCACCCAACGGCAAAGCAGTGACGGCTGACCCATCCCGCTCAGTTTTTCCGGGCGTGGGTCAAGTTGCAGGCAACCGGCAATCAGGTTACACCATTTTGCCAGACGGCCTTCTACGCGCTGATCAGGCTGAGGTGTGCGCAGGGTAAACCAAAGCGGATAGAGATCCTTGCTCTCAAAGTTATCGCGGTACGAACCGTTGCCTGTCAGAAGATTCCGATCGTCGGCCAAGCTTCCCGTACGGACAACGGGATTGCCTGCAGTCCGGTCGGCGACTTCCATTTGCCAGCGGCTCTTGGGACAAACCGTGGGAATAATAGAATCCGGATGCAGAATAAGCGGCTGGATACCGTTATTTACGCGGTCGCGCACCCATGTGGCAGGCAACAGGAAGGTACTGCGTCCGGTGTTGTATAACTGATCACCGTCGTAGGTAGTACAAGCCAGGAAAACGCTCCACCATTCATTATCTTCGATGGCAGGATTATCGCTGATGTTCACCAGATCAGCATGACCTGCACAGGAAACTGCATTCGGACGGTCATGCGGCTGGGTACGCTGCGTCAGAATCGGGTTCTGCTGGCTTGGGGTAAACTTGCCAAGCGGTCTGTTACCAGCCAGAACCACCTCCGAGTGCCAATCGCCTGTACCTCCCTCGGCATCCATCAGATAATACTGGTTATAGTTACGCCCGTACAGTGTCTGATTGAAGTGATAGAGGTGCGGACCCTCGATCCAGATAGGATTCTCGGCCGGACGTATGCCCTTGTCGATCAGCACTACCGGTTCGCCGCAAACCTTTTCGGTCTTCAGATCGAACTCACGGCCCCAACTGGCACGGTGTCCGGGATATTCGGCCGGATAGGCAGGCTCATCGTTGTTCACGATATAGCACTTTCCGTCGGCATCGAACAGCATAGAAGGATCGATTCCATGTACCTCAGGCACAGAAATCGGATCACTCCAGCCTTCGTACGGGTTCTGCGACTTGAAAATCACATTTC
>JAGBQS010000266.1 GCA_017632695.1 Bacteroidales bacterium | reverse complement strand
GGTGGCGGAGGTCCTTCTGTTTGGCATAGTTGACCGAAACCAGATCCACGCGAGCACCTACTGCCAGACGTCCGAATTCTGCACCGACACCGCCTGCCAGCCGATAGATTTCGAGGTTCTTGGTACCGGCATTCTCTGTCGTAGGTTCTACAATATCGAAGGGCCGTTCCTCCGGATTAATCCAGGCAGATCCGCTCATGTGACGGCCGGTAAAGTTGCTGTATTCCACCTTGCCGTCGAGCACCCAACGCGAATCGACGCGATACACCGAGGCAGCCCGTGCTCCCCATCGGTAGCAGTCGTCCGAACCGGCGTAGCTGGTCCAGTGTCCGTCGCTCTTGCTTACGAACGTTTCGGCATAGCTTACCTGCTCTGTGCTGTCGGGAAGCAGACAGAGTTCGGCGGCATTCGGGCTTGTCAGCCAGGCACTAGTCGCGAAGAGCAGATTGATAACGTTCGAAGAAATCATGGGTCGAATTATTCGTGTCCTTATAAATAATGACGGCTCCGTTGGCCAGCGAAGCCTCGGCATCGATGCCCGACGGGTCGGCGGTCACAACCCCCGTTGAGGCATCGGGCGTTTGCGGCAAGCCGTAAACCAGTTTGTCGGCATTGCCCTCGATGGCCAGCGTGGCATCCACATCCACACAGCGGTACAGGGTGTATCCGCGTTGCTGGGTCAGGTAGACAGCTCCTGCATCGACGGCGCTGGTGAGGCGTTTCCGGTTGAGGGTCGAAGACGTTGTAAATACCTCGATGGCATCCAGGATCCAGTCGGTCGGAATCTTCCGGCAGGCATAGGTAGGCTTCTCGTCGCCTCCGCTGTAAAAGACGTTTGCCTCGTTGTTGGCATAGTCGCGAACCGGTATGCTGTCAGGTGTCTGCCAGACAAAGAATGCCGGCGAAGTCGTGCTTACGGGCCAGGCATTGCCGGCTCCATAGAAAACAGCCTTCCAGTAGTGGCTTTCCGGAATAAGCGTGGACGGAACCGGATAGTGTGACACATTGGTAAACACCATCGGATCGTAGGTGCAGTAATAGGCTGCCCGGCTGAGGTCGACGGACTGGCTGTAGCTTACGGTATGGTCGATGGCTCCGTTGAGGGCGATAGTCGCCGACTGGTTGCCCTCCAGTACCAGCGTGTCCGGATAATACCAGATTGCCTGTATGGCAGGAATGAATCCTTCCGATTCGTAGCTGAGATGCCCGTCTTCGGTATAGTTGGAGCCCGAATTGGCCTGTGCATTGTAGGGCGAAGAGATGCCCAGTGCCAGATTGGTCAGGCGGAGCGGGGTCTGTCCGTTGTTATACAGGGTACAGTATTTGTCGAACTGGTAGCTGCCGGAGCCGTCATCTTTCTGGCAGCCGCTGTTGTAAAGCTCCTTGATGATCAGGCTTCCGCAGCGCGAGGCGGTAAAGTCGAAGGTAAACCGGCCTGTTCCGTGAGGACAGTTCCCGGCATTTACCAGCATGTTGCCGGCACTGACGTTGAAAAAATATTTTGTTTGTGCGTCATCCGTATATTCGGCCGATGAAGACAGGCTGTAAAGCCCCGTCGGCAGCCGGAAAGAAGCCGTGCCTGTGGAATCAGTCTCCGATTGCCAGGTATTGCCCGTCGACGAAGCCAGCGTAACCTCTGCACCCGGAACCATTGTGCCCGTCAGCGGATTCTGGAGCGTTACCAGGACCCGATAGCTTTCGTAGTCGGTAACACTGGTGTCCGTGCAGGCAACTGTCAGCAGTGTGCAGGCGATGAGCAGGAAACTGTAGTGCTTCATTCGGTTTCAGGATTAAATATTGAACAGATTCGTTATAACTTTACTTTCAGCGTCAGACCATAGTAGAACGACGGAATCTTGCCGCTGGCGAAAAGCGAGATGCGGCGGTCGGTGGCCGACGAATGATAGCGTGCCGTATTGTTCCAGAAGTTGGTGGCGTAGAACGAGAGCGACACATGACGGCCGATTTCCTTGGTGACGTTCAGGTTCGACGAGAAGTAGGGCGAGATCCTGTCGGCCGTGAAGAAATAATCGGTCGGACTGGTCCGCACCAGCTTGATCAGGTCACTGTAGCGGGCAGGGTCTGTTTCAGCCATTGCCTGCAGCTCGTCGGCCGAAGGATAGACGAGCCGGGTGTCAGGGTCGTCCCAGGTGCTGTAGTAGAGGGGAAGGACAGCCGAATGATAACCCATGAAACCGCTGATCCTGCGATTGTTCAGGCGCTGCGACATCTCGTAGAACGTACATTCGAAGCGCATGGAAACAATCAGTTTGACCACCGGAATGTGGGTGGTGACCGTCACATTGGTGTTCACTTCCTGTTTGAGCGATCCGTTGGCAACCGACGATCCGCCGGCAAAGTATCCGATGTACCCGTACGGCTGTCCGTCCGACTGGGTTGTAGATGTCGGACAATAGGCCATCAGGGAATTTTCCACACCTTTATAATGGTAGTAGTTGCCATCCAGACGGATCTGTGTGTTCAGCTGCCGGATGCGGGCAAAATCGATAACCCATTCCACGCCCTGACGAACGGACGAAGATCCGTTGATCCATTTTGTGTTGGACATAAAGCGGCGGATGGTCTCGCTGCTGAGTACCTGCTGGGTTCCCGATCCGTCGGTGCTTGTTGCGGTAATCTTTCCTGTGGCGGGGTCGACCGTGTATGTGTATTGGTCGGCATTCGCAACCGGCGGCGTATATTCGTAGCTGAACGGGGTATAGACGGTTGTCGACACATAGGGCCGGTACGTTTGGTTGCGGAAGTAGGTCAGACTCATCTTATGACCTTTCAGCCGCGCCTCGACGCCCACTTCCTGCTGCACGCTGTACTGCCAGCGCAGACGGTTGTTGCAGATAGCCCTCGAAGGACGGGAAAAGTAGGCGTAAACGGCATTTCCTCCTGCATCCGAACCGGAAGCAAACGTCATCCAGTCGGCATACGATGTGGGAGGAAACAGAACCTGCATGGATGGCAGCTTGACAGCCTTTCCGGCTCCGGCAGTCACCGACAGATGATCCGATATATTCCAGCGCAGGGTGCCGCGGGGCGAGAAACTGCTGACCGTTCCATAGTCGGAGCCTTTTACATGGGTCAGATCCTCGCGTACGCCAAGTGTTATCTGTAAGTCGCCGAAACGTTTGCCCAAAGGCATCTGCAGCTGGTCTTCGGCATAAAGACCGATGTTGTGCATATAGGGGAGGGTGTCATAGCGGGCTTCGCGCCAATGGGACGTAGCCAGTTTCAGGTCATCGTAATACAGACCGCGTCCTTCGTTGCCCGAAAGGGTATAGTCGGCACCGGCCTTGATGTGATTGGCGGCTTCGATGCCTTTCCGGCCGAACGGTTCGTTCCAGACCTGATCCCATTTGGCTTTCAGGTGAGCGCCGGCATTGACCGGCTTGCTGTCGGTGATGGCCAGTTCGTACCAATAGCCGACCGGTCCCATGATGATCTGCTGCCCGTCGGCAATATGATAGCCGGCTTCAGTTGTATGGACGTATGGCAGCGACGACGCACTGCTCTTGTTGCTATTCAATTTCTGCTCCTTGTTTTCGATACTGCCGTTCAGGGTCAGGTTGAGATCTGTCAGCCAGGCTTTTTTAGGTTGCCAGTCGAGCTGTACCTGAGCACGCAGGGCATAGTCTTTCTGCTTCTGGTAATTCTCGGCAAAGGCATCCGGATCGGCCTTGCTGTCCAGGCCTCCCAGGTTTCCTTTCAGGTCGGCATAGAGGAAGAGCGGCATACCATGCTGTTTCAGGAACTGCTGCGAGTAGCGCAGCGTCAGACCGTTGCGGGTATAGCTTGTATAGGGCGAGGTCAGGCTTTTGTAGCTGCGGGCCCACTCATAGCTCAGATTCAGGATACCGCCGTGGTGCTGCCGACCCAGATTCAGGCCTTTGCCCACGGCAATCAGTTTGGTATGCGGTTTGGCAGTGATGTCGATGGTCAGCGGAGTCTTGCCGCGTCTGGTCCGAACTCTTACCATACCGTTCGAGAGATCGCCGTGTTCCACACTGGCAACGCCTGTAATGATTTCCACGCTTTCAATGTCGCCGGTAGGAATGTTACGGGTTGAAGCGCCGTCGGTTTCGTTCATATCGGCATTGTTGCCGATTCGCATACCGTCCACCACGATGGCGGTACCAAAGGCGGGATTACCCATTTCCGAACCGCCCTCGCTGCGCAGAGCCACCCGTTCGTCGCTCAGCAGACTGAGGTCGCCCTGACTTTTTCCGCCCGGCAGGAGTGCCATCACATCGCTGACGTTTACCACCTGGTTGTGATCAAGGGCAGTGCGGTCGATGCGATAACTGGTCGAAGCCTCGCTCTTCGATTTGTTGGCGGTTACCGAAACCTCCTTCAGCTCGAGGCTTTGCGGCAGCATCCGGACTACCACGCCGGAGGTGTCGCGGGTCAGGAAAAGTGTCAGCGGCTGGGTCGCATATCCGAAGTAGCGGATCTCGAGTGTGATGCGTCCGCCTGGCAGACGTCCCAGCGAGAAGTGTCCGTCGGCATCTACCATCGTTCCCTGCCGGGACTCCGGATGGATGACGGTGGCAAATTCCAGCGGCTTACCGTTCGAAGCATCCACTACATGACCAGAAACCAGATATGGTTGTGCCGACAGATCTGCCAACGCAACCATATTTAATATCAGGAACAGAAATAGAATTCTTTTCATGCAGTGGGATGCTGATAAGGGTTCCCCGAAAGATTATTTGGAGAAAACAACTTTGCCGTTCTGAATCTTCAGACCCTTTCCGCTGAAGCGGCGGCCGGAAAGATCGAAGGCAACGGGTTCGTCTTCGTCTTCGTTAACTATGCTGTGAATAGCCGTTTCATCGGGATCGAGCGGCAACTTGGTCAGCTCAGATCCGATCTTGCAGTTGCTGCCGATTACAATAGCGGCATTTCCGCGCAGGTTGCCGGACAGATTGGCGTTGCCGGTAGCCGTTACGGTTCCGTAGTTCTCGCAGGACTCGAGGGTAACCACGCCGTTAACGCGGGCAGTATTGCCGGCCACACCGCCCACAATCGAGTCGGCAGTTACCGAACCGTAATTGAAGCAGTTTGTAATGGTGATGTCGGCATCATCGCCTTTGGCAACCTGTGCCAATACGCCGCCTACCATACGTCCGCCGGCAACCGTACCCTTGTTCGTGCAGTTGTCGATTTCCAGGATATAGCTGGCCGAAGCCACGATTCCGGCGGTATACATACGGCTCTTGGCAGTACTCTGTGAGTCATCGATCGTGCCGAAGTTGGTGCAGTTCCGGATGGAACCGGTAAATACGCCTACAATACCGGCTGAACCTGTACCGTTGGTCGACATGACGGTACCGTTGTTGGTACAGTTCTCAATAACCGACAGGTATCCGCTGGCAGTTGCCGAAACACTTGAGCCCGACTGACTGCCGCCTACAATGCCGGCAGCATAAGTCATGGCCGTGATGTTTCCGTTGTTGGTGCAGTTTACAATGCTGCCCTTACCCTTGATGATATGTCCGACAATACCGGCACCGGCATAGTTGGCGGCAGTCAGGTCGGCGTTGTTGGTACAGTTCTCGATGGTTCCCTGCGACAGCGAAGCAAATGGCGCTGCATAATTGTATGACATGATGTAGTTGTCGGCTGCGAATGTCAGGTTCTTGATGACACCGGCTGAATCAACAGAAGAGAACAGGGCGTTGAACTTACCGTCGGTGTTGTTTTCCGCACGGGTGTGGTAGATGCCGGAAATAACGTGATCCTGTCCGTCGAAGCTGCCGTTGAAACCTGCGGTAACACTATTGACATTCGTAATATATTTCTTGCCGATGGCAGGCAGCTGAGCGGGGCTTTCAGCCGAACCGCCGAAATCAACATCGTTCATCATCACGAAATATTCGTTCGATCCGTCGTTGGTGTCCGAGAAATTTGCGGACAGTGCGGCAAAGTCGGCTGCATCATAAATCTTGTAAGGATTCTTGGCTGTGCCGCGCCCTGCAAGTCCCCACGCATTGGATACGGTGTAGTAGCCCGTGCTCTCATAAGTCAGCGGGAAAGGCATCGAGCCGTAATTGAAGGTGACGGTCAGCTCGAAGGCGCCCGACGAATGAATATAGGCTGCCTGCAAGGTGCCGGTAATGCTTTTTTCAAATCCGTCGATGCCGATAGTGGTTGTGGTGAATGACTGTTCCGGCCATGAGGATACGAATGTAGCCATATCCATTGACCACGAAGCACCTGAAACAGTAAAAGGATTAACGGTCAATGCACTGCCCAAGCCTGTGTAAACCATTTTAGGCAGGGTGATGCTGGCCGTGTTGTTTTCGGTCATTTCTACCACTACGGTATCCTTAATGTTAGTGGTCAGCGATTGATCCTTCATGCTTGGCACATAAAAAGTGCCGGTTCCGATAAAATTCATGGCACCATGCTGTTGCGCCATCAGCGAAACGGTTGCCGTGAAAACGACAAACAGAATACAGAGTTTCTTCATTTTTTTAATAAATATTTATAAATAACACACCAATTTCGGTGCGCAAAGTTACGGCTTTTTCCCTTCTTGCCCAATACCTACAATTTGGTATAATGAGCCGTAGGGTTATTTTTCCGATGCAAAAATAGATAAAAAAATGAAAATTAACATTAAATGTCCCTATTTTTTCTATTTTAATGGTCTTTTTTGATTCAAAGCACCCCTTTTTGGCAAATTTACTTTTATTTTGCTTTCTGCTATCGGCAAAATCGTGCATAAATGGTCAAAAAAACAACCGAGGTGAAGGAAACCCGTCGAAAAGTTTGGTGATTTTTAATAGAATATGTATTTTTGCGTGTCAAATATGGAAAAAGGAATATCCCTAAATATCCCTAAAATTTTAATCAGATTGTTTGTTTAGTTTTTTATTATGAATAAGTCTTTTTTTGCATGGATTCTCTCACTGCCGGTATTTTTTGCCTGCAGCAATATTGAAGACTATCCCTTTGACGAGGTGATTTACGGAGATGTGTACGAGAATGAAGAAAAAGTTTTCGGTACAACATTCTCAACGGATTGGAATACCCTCAATTCAGGTGAGGTGACGGTTTATGTCGACGCAGACCTGGAAGGAATTCAGAAAGTGCTTATCCTGACATTGCCTCCTTTCGGCGGCAATAAGGACGCTGTTATCCTGAGTGAGACAGAGGCCCAGTACGGCGATGTGGTGACTCTGGCTTACGAGGCACCTATTCACTGCTCGCGCCTGTATGCTACCCTGCTGATGGCAGACGGGACCTATTACATCAAGGGTTTCAATGTGGGACAGCAGAACGTATCGTTCCAGGAGGACGTTGATGAAGCTGCCAATGCCCGCAGAGCCTGGAAGAAAGCAACCGAAGACATCACTTACACGCTTCAGCGTTCTTTTATGACCTATTCCAAGGAACGCTGCCTGCAAGGCCTTTATGGCTATGACGACTGGGAGAACGACAGTCTGTATGCCTTGAGCGATGACGATGAGAAAATTGCTGAGATTGTCGGCGTATCTGATTACAGCGCTGACTTTAAGGAAGACCTGCGTGCCTGCATCTTCTCGTTCCTGCCCGAGAAGGAAGACAATCTGCCCAGCATTAAGAAGAGCGGATATTATAACGATGCCTGCTATCTGACCACAAACGGTAAGGAGCCGGTTATCGTGTATCTTGTTCACCGCAACGACGGTGCTTCGAATGAGGTCGGTACTTCGCATCTGAACTACTACTATTACAAAGAGTCGGATATTGAGGGTATGACTGAGGCTGAGCAGATCCGGTACTTCAAGAGCCTGCCTAAATACAAGGCAGTCCAGATGTACCGTACATCCCGTTACCTGCCCAATGATTCTATTCAGAAACAGCGCGGCTATCATCTCATCTATTGGGGCGACGAGCGCGTGCCGGAACTTTACAATTCACGGAAACCGACATCGACCTATACCAAGGGAACCTATAACTTCCCTGCCGGCTATAAGATCGGTTTTATGGTACGCTGCTGGCATGGTTTGGCTTCCAAACGCGGCGAGTTGTATTGCGACGGACGTCTGAATAAGGGAATCAACAGCTATGGCGACTATGCTTCGTCAGGATTT
>JAGBQS010000024.1 GCA_017632695.1 Bacteroidales bacterium | reverse complement strand
TGTTTCGAGTTGCTTGCCGGAAAGTGTCTGCACGTTGCTCGACAGGCGGCGTTTCTTGATTTCGGCACCCTGGCCGGTAATAACGACCTCTTCCAGGTCGTAAACATCTTCAGTCGGAGCGCTGTTGGGAGCCAGGGCTTCGGCTGATGCTGCGTCGTTGCCGTTGCTGGCTCCTAAAGGGGAATAAAGAGAGAAGAAAGAGCCTAACAATACAGCAATGGACAAAGCAGATTTGTTCATTATAACTGTTTAGTTAAGAATGGGATTCCTGATTAGCCACATTCTACTGACCTTATCAGGAAAGATATAAGTTAACACAACCGCAATCTTTCTATACCACGTGATTGCTGCCGCAAAGGTAGGGATTATTTCCGAATCTGTCAATATTTTGGCCGGGAAAATCACAAAAAAATAAAAGTGAGGAACAAAATCCCCACTTTTGTGCATGTTCGGTTGACAATGACAGCGCATTACAGCCAGATGATCTCCGACGAATCACGTCCGAGTTCATTGGCTTTCTTCGGGCTGACGTCGCCAAGAAAGAGTGTGTTGGGCGCTTCGTAGAAACGGACAAAGTCTTCCTGCGTCTGCAGATCCGGAGCCGGTCCGTAATGTTCCTCGCGCCGGTTGGTTCCCGAAAGGATGTAGCTGACCGGATACTTCTCGACTACAGGTTTCAGTACACGCGTCCACCACGTTCCGTCCGGAGAATTCCGATATCCGCATTCGGTCAGCGCCATCAGTTTCTTGTGTTTCTGGGCAAATCCGTGGGCGGTTGCAAGATGCTCGTCGAGCTTTTTTGCAAACTCTTTTTCCCGGCCTGTCTGGCAGGCATCGATGCCCAGCAGATAGACGCGGCTGTCGCCGGGGTAGCGTTCCAGAAGGGACTGGTCCCAGGTGCCGTACAGATCGGCCGAGAATGCCCAGATTACATTGTTGGGCATGGCAGCGTTGACCCTGTCCTGAAAGAGGTTCCAGAGTGCCTTGTACTGTTGGGGCGTGCAGTTGTCCTGTCCCCACCAGAATCGGCTGCTGTTACAGTCCTGCCACGGATTCAGGATGAATGGCAGATGCCGTCCGTCGCTGGCCTTGATGCTTTGCAGAAACTCGATGACGCGGTTAGTCCAGGTCTGGAAAAGCTCGGCGCGGGTACCGCCGGCCAGCAGGCTGGATACGGTTGCTGTATCAGACAGTTCATCAGACGAGCCGCCTGTAGCCGGATTGCGCGGATGCCAGCTGAACGACAGTATGCCGCCCCGAAGATAGTGCTTGATGGCTTCTCGCCGAATCTGTTCGAACGGAACCGAATCGCAGTTCTTTTCGTCGCCAGACTCAATGCCGCCCAGTTCGAAGCCCATCAGGGCAGGATAGTCGCCGGTAACCAGCTTGGTGTCGCTCTTGTCCGCTTCGAATTCCCATGTGGTGCCATAGAACGTGTCGTTCTGGTGCCCGAACATGAAACCGTGCTGCCGAAGGGTATCCATACGGAGCTGCAACCGTTCGGCAGCCGTATGTAACCGGATGTCGGTGTGACCTTGCAGGTTACAGCCAGTCCATAAAGTAATTACTCCGATTGCAATAAATCCCAATTGTAAAAGTTTACTCATACTTGAAGATGTGATATGTAAGATGTGATATGTAAGATGTAATATGTAAGATGTATTCTTTCCTATTTGATTTCGGCATCAAGCCAGCCGATGAAGGCAGCCAGCGAAGCATTCCAGTTGATGGCAATCTCGTTGGAAGCATACGAGTCGGTATGGTCGATGTATGATTCGTCGGGGAATCGGGACGGATAACCTTCCACCTGATCCTGTTGGAGAGGGTTCGGTCCGCCAACCAGCAGTCCGGGAACGGGTGCCTCGACATTGTCGGCCGCCGACAGACGGTGATGCGGATGGAGCGGCGATTTCTGTCCGTAGCCGGTAACATAACAGTAGCCGGTTGCATTGCGTCCTAACAGATAGTCGGCGCATTGCAAGGCTCCGGTCAGGTATTTGCTGTCTCCGGTAAGCTGATAGGCAAACAGCAGCGTAATGCCGCGGTTGCAGCATTGCTCGCTCAGACATCCCCATCCGAAGTCAAAGGGTTCGTTACCAAAGGGAGACTGGTAACAGGAGTTAGGTACCTGGGCAAGATATTTGTCGCAATACTCCAAAACGGATGGCATGTATTGGTTGAAGATGACTTCCGTGTCGGGCGAGAAACCGAATGTGCCCTGAATGAGCCAGGACATCACAGCCAGTCCGTTCACGTTGTTCCAGTTCGGCGTGGTAAAACGGTATTCATTTTTACGGGCGTAGGTCGCGGCACTGTAGAGGTAGTTTTTCCGCCCGGTGGTGAAATACAGTTCGCTGGCTGCCCAGAAGAACTCGTCGGAAAACTCACGGTCTTCGTATCCGCCGGTCTGAATGTCCGGATCGAACGTCTCGTTCATTCCGTGCTGGTTGTAGGCAATGTCCGGGTTCTTTTGTGCCCATTGCCAAGCCTTGACAGCGGCTTTTTCGGCCTCTTTGGCAAAGTATTCATATTCCGGATACTGCCGGTAAATACGCGAAGCCTGAGCCAGAGCCGCAGCAAAGTCAAGTGTGGCGGTTGTTGTCTTGCGAACTACGTAGCGCGGCTGACGGCATTCGGTCGGCATTACGAAACCTTCGAAGTTCGGATTGGTCAGTTTGTGGTACACACCGCCGTCCAGATCCTGCATGGTCAGCATCCAGCGCAGGTTCACCAGTATTTCGTCGAGCATGTCGGGTGTCGGATTGCCGCTTTCCGGGATGTTCAGCTCGTAGGCTCCGAAGTGTTTGGGTTTCATCTGCCAGGCTGTCAGCAGCAGGCCGGTGCTGAAACCGGAGTTTACTACATATTTATTAGAGTCGCCGGCATCGTACCATCCGCCGGGCGAAGAGATGACCGTATTTTCAGGACGCTCCCTGGTGGCTGCGCTGGCATGAACAAGCACTGCTGTGTCGGGGTGTGCGCCTTCACGGGCCCAGTCTCCGGCATATTCTGCAGGCAGCGTTTCGCCCGAACGCAGGTAATAAAACGCCTTCATGGCGCCCAATGCCAGTTTGCGAAGCGGGTGAGGGGTAATCTTCAGTGTTGTCCCGTATTGTCCGGCACGGAGAACGTAGTCACCGGGTTCCGTCAGGTTGGAGAAGTCGATGATCTCACGCTCTTTGCCGCTCCAGGGACTGACGGCTTTGCGGGATGCCGGATTTTCCCAGACCGTTTCGCCATCGGCATTTTCAATCCGGTAGGTGGATGCCAGACATCCTTCTTCCACAACAGCCGTTTTGGGGCAGTTGGGGTAATAGCCAAGCTGGTTGATACGGATGTCATCGGTTTGTGTGAAAGAATCCCGTTGCCCAGAGCTGCAGGCAACCAGGAATAAAAAAGCAGATAAAGACAGGTAATGTTTCATATTTGTTGTTATTAGAAGGTTTCGTTTGGAGGTGTATCTTCTTCAGGACGGGCTGTTTCTTCCGACGGATTCTGTTCTTCTACCCATCGGAAATAGTCCTCGAAGGTCCGGCCGCCTAACAATGCACGGAAGTTCGGTTCGCTGATATCAATCTGCACAATGCCTTCCGGCAAAAGGAGCGTCTGCGAACGGTCCATCCGCTCGTGGTAGTCCTCGAGTTCATGCAGATTCGGGAATCCGCTGACAACCAGCACGGATAGTCCGCCGCCGGTATTGATGATTTCCAGATCGAAATCACGTACCAGATAGTTTTCGAAGTTGAACTTGGCAACCTCGAACAAGAGGTCGTTCTGATTCAGGCTGTCGGTCTTAAAGGCAAGCAGCAACAGGTGCGGAACGTTCTCGTCGGCCACAAACGGCTGGGCTTCGACGTCTGCGCTGTCGGATGCCTGACGCAGCGATGCGCCCCACATCATTCCGCGTGCAATCTCGCCGGACTGTACATCACGTCCTTCGTGTATGCCTTTCACCATGAGGCTTGCCAACGGCGACACGTCGCTTTCCGGGTAAGTGGCGGTCAGCTGTTCCAGGGCTTCCTGGAAACTCTGTTTATCGCCTTCCTGTACATAACTCAAGGCGTGCAGGAAGAGGAATTTAGGCATGAGGTTGGAGAGCGGCCACTTGTCGTGTACAAAATAGTAGGTATCGTGTACCTGCTGTGTCTGTCCCGCCAGATAGGCTTCGTAGGTTCCGATATAAAGCGAGTCCTGCCCGGCTGCCATTGCCCGAAGATTCTCTATATAGTTCGGATCGGCCACCGCAATACCGTAGGCGGATTCCGGGAATGCGTCCATTAACTTGCGGCGATAGGTCTCTGCTTTTTCTTTCTGCCCCATTCGCATATACATCAGGAAGATGGAGTAGTAGGTTTCCAGCCGATAGACCGATTCCGGATACCGCTGTTCCATTTCCTCGAAGGTATGAATGGCGAGCGGGAAGTTTTCCAACTTCTCGTTGATGATCTTGCCTTCGTTGTAAAGACCTTCCTCTATGAGTTGGTGAGAGTTCGCCTTTTCCTCATCCGTGCGCGGAATCTGTACCAGATAGTAGGCTCTCTGGTGCGGGTCGGAAACTTCGTCGTCGCCGTACTGCGGACTTTCGGCTGGAGCGGCAGTTTCCGGTTTTTCTTCCGGATTGCCAGCCGGTTCGGCCGGTTCTTCGGCTTCAGTTTCAGCCGGTTCCTCGGTTTGGTCTTCCGTTTCAGTCTCGGCAGTCATTTCGAAAGTCATCGTTTCCGTCTTGTTGCGGCGGCGCCAGTCGTCCTCCGGTTTGCGGGAACCCCACAGACGCTGGAATTCGCTCTTACCCTGACTGACGGAACTCGGGTTGTAGAAATACCAGGATTTGTCGGGTTGGCCGACCGTAGGCTGTGCGGTCTGTTTCTGTGCCAAAGGATCGACCTGCTGACTTTTGCGTTCCTCGTAGGCTGCCAGGTCTTCGGCCTCTTTGGCTTCTTTTTCCTGCCGGATCAGCTCTTCAATCAGATGATCGATGATTTTGTTCAGTTCTTCTTCGCTGAGGGTGGACAGGTGCAGCGGGCTGTCTTGCAGCTGAACGGTTTCGGCATGCGTCTGCAGTTCGTCAAGTACGCTGCTCAGACGGGCAATTTCGGCATAGCCCCTGTAATCGTCCTTGATGATACTCATGGCGATGGAATAGGCTTTCTGAGCCCGGACATAATCGCCCTGGCCGAATGTCAGTTCGCCTAAGCTAAGCGCTGCTTTGGCTTTGTCCATACCGCCGCGTGTGCTCTTTTCAAGTGCCAGCTCGTAGTTGCTGATGGCTTTTGCCGTATCTTTCTGCATCAGCGCCACTTCGGCCAAAGCCGTATAGATCTGATCCTGATAATCCTCGTTGCGGGCTTGCCGGCGCATGCGGTTCAGCTTGCTTTCGACTTTGGCCAGACTCTTCGGATTGACAATACGGTTATTGCCTTGCGCCTGTCTGGCTCTTACACGAACCTGAGCCAGTCGGGCATTGAACTGCGTCTTATAGTTTTTGGCACGGGTGGAAATGCGGCCGTAGGTTTTGTAGGCTGCTGCATAGTTCCCTTCATCCTCCATGATCTGGGCAGAGAAGAAGTCGCAGCGCTGCTTCTGGACTTTGGTCTGGTAGCCGGCCCGTGCACGACTCAGATAGGGCAGCGCCTCTTTTTCGGTTTCAGGCTGGCCCAAAAGAATCTCCGCCTGCGCCAGACTGAACAAACGCTGCAGACGTCGGGGCATATTGATGTAGTGGCTGTTCTTTTCGAGCTGATCCTGATTCTGATATTGCTTTTGCGGGATGACGAGACCCAATTCGGATTCTGCTTCGTAGCGCGACCCCTGTAATGCATGAATGCGCGAAAGCCAGATGTGACTCTCGTCAACAGCCGTCTGCTTCCAGTAAAAATGACGTATTACATAATGGAAGGTGGCTTCGGCAGCATCGAAGTCGCCGTTATAGAACTGCGAACGGCCGGACAACAGCCATACGTTGTGCATATAAGGATTGAATTCGCCGTGCTTCAGCCATTCCTTATATTGGGGCGTCATCTTTTTCGGTTTCCGTTTCGGAGGCTCGGAGATGCTCTTGGTCTGCGCTGCCTTCTTGCATTTCTCGATGGCACCATTGAACGTAGATGCGGGTTTGGCATCCACGAGATAGTAAACCGGATGGAGTTTCAGCCGCTGCGAATAATCGTCCTTGTCGGTGCTTTCTTCCATGGTCTTCAGACTTTGCCTGTACGCCTCCTGTCCGTTGAAATACACGTTATAGCGTGTGGTAAGTGCAGCAACACCCCGATTCAGTTTGTTGTTCGACTTGCACGCCGACAGTAGTACTGCCGACAGCAGCACTGCAATGATTGTAAGGGAAGCAAACCGGTGTGTCATGTGCGGATTGTTACTTTCGTACTTTTTCGTTACTGTGGTCGCCGTCGGCACCCACGCTTTGGAAGCGGCGCTCGCGGACAATCAGAAAAACCTCGTCCTTCAGGTCATCCGGCAATTCGATGCCGCGTAACTGAAGGGAACGGCACCAGCCAGCTACTTCCACCTCTTTCAGTTCGTAGAAGATCTCGGCAAACTGGTTGGTCTGTTCCTCTGTATATTGGTCGGAAGGAATGCCCTTGTAGGCATCCAGTTCCTCGTCGTCGTAATAAATGATCTCTTTGGAAACGGCAGCCAGCAGCGAATCGCGTTCGCAGGTAGCATGCTGTCCGCAGCATTCGGCAGGCACATCGGCAGTCACCTCGAAAGGAGAGGTTTCGTCCGGTTGGGCGGTTCCTTCCTTGACCCGTTTCTCATAACGCCTGTGTCCTATGAGAGACAGTCCGAAAGTCAGCAGTGCCAGACCTCCAATCAGAACGGACAAATATAGGATTATAGTCATCGGCAACACTTGAAAAAGAGGTATGACAATAACAGTATGCTGACAGCAATCACGGTATTGAGCACAAACTTGGCGTGACTTCTAACGCGTGTCTGTTTTGCCTCTACTGCTTTAGCGTGCTCAACGAACGCTTCCGGACTCATATCGATAGGCTCTATACAGAAACACATTTTTTCGAGATGCTTCCAGAAGTCCGGGTAGGATTTGCTTACTACGGCAGGATCGTCGATGTAAACGGCATCGGCAAGAGCCAAGTCGGATGCCATGAATGCCAATGGTGCAAACGCCATAGCCATGCGATGATCTTTATAAGTGCGGACTACAATCGGGGGTTCTACATAAACGAGATCGTCGGTAGAATCGCCTTTCTTTTCATAATTTTCATAATTGCAATCCCAAACCGCTTCATCATCGCCAACAATGTGGATATTGACGCCGAACTTATACAACTCGTCGTGAAGTGCTTTGAGCCGGTCTGTTTCCTTGATGCGCAGAGTATGCAGCCCCCGAATGTGGAATCCGATCCAAAGTCCGGCACATGAGGCAATGAGCGTCTGCGCCAGATCCGGTTCTCCGCTCAAATCCCATTCGACTTTTTGGGGTTTGGGACGATCTGAATACGTTAACTCTGCACCTTCTTCGGAAAACTTCGTATCGATACCCAGTTCCGTAAAATATTCGGCAACGCGGCTGTCGCCCTGCAGACTGTCTGCCTTAAGTCCTGCAAGTGTCAGGGTCCTGATGCGCTTATTGGCCAGCAGCATGGTTTCGTACCAGTACGAAGCAGCGCTCCAATCGCTTTCAACCCGGTAGGAAGCAGGCTGATAGTTTTGTGGGGCAATGCTGATCACATTGCCTTCGAAGGAACTTTCAACACCGAAGTGCTGCATCAGACTGAGTGTCATCTCAATGTACGGCCGACTTGTAATTTGGCCGTCCAGGGTCAGTTTCAGACCTTTATTGAGGGTCGGGGCAATCATCAGCAGTGCCGAAATATACTGGCTGGATGTGCTGCCGTCAATGCTCAGTTCGCCACCTTCCAGTTGTTTGCCGCGAATATGCAGGGGAGGAAATCCTTCATTGCCGGAATATTCGATGTCGGCACCTAACTTTTGCAGGGCTTCGACCAGAATCCGGATGGGACGTTCCTTCATGCGGTCGGAACCGGTCAGCACTACGTCTTTCCCGGGAGTACAGGCCAGATATGCCGTCAGGAACCGCATTGAGGTACCGGCTGCGCCGATGTCGATGGTGTCTTTGTCTCCTTCGAACGCCGAAAGCATGGCCCGGGTGTCGTCGCAGTCACTCAGGTTGTCAATCTGGCATTCCCCTTTACACAAGGCCCGGATGATCAACGCGCGGTTGGACAGACTTTTGGAGGCAGGCAGTTCTATGCGGTTTGATGCCTGCTTGCTGTCGTCAGTGTATACTTGATAAATCATTATTCGGCTATCAGCTTACAGATGTTTACAATTGTCATCATCGCTTTTTCCATGCTCTGTACCGGAACATACTCGAAGCGTCCGTGCATGTTCATGCCGCCGGCAAAGATATTGGGACAGGGCAATCCCTTGAACGAAAGCTGTGCGCCGTCGGTGCCGCCGCGAATCGGCTGGACCTTGGGTGCCACTCCGGCATCGAGAATAGCCTGCTTGGCGAGTTCGATGATGCCGGGCAGATTCTTTTTGCGGTTGGCCTCGTCGGCTTCCTTTACTTTCTCGAGCATGTTGTAGTATTGATCCTTCATAACTACCTCGCATCTGCCCGGATACTGGGCATTGATGTTTTCGGCAATGTTCAGGATGTTCCGCTTGCGGGCTTCGAACAACTCCCGGCTATGGTCGCGGATGATGTACGACAACTGCGCCTCTTCAACCGTTCCGCTCATACCGGTCAGGTGATAGAATCCTTCGTAGCCTTCGGTTGCTTCCGGACGTTCGTCTTCGGGCAGCTGCTCGGCAAATTCCATGGCCAGCAGGGCGGCATTTACCATCTTGCCTTTGGCTGTGCCAGGGTGTACGTTGGTGCCATGGAAGGTGATTTTGGCCGAAGCGGCATTGAAGTTCTCGAATTCCAGTTCGCCCACTTCGCCTCCATCCATGGTATAGGCCCAGTCGCACCCGAACAGTTCCACATTGAAGTGATGGGCACCCATGCCGATCTCTTCGTCCGGGTTGAAGGCGATGCGGATTTTGCCGTGCTCAATCTCCGGGTGTTCGCGCAGATAGAGCATGGCACTGATGATTTCGGCAATACCGGCTTTATCGTCTGCTCCCAATAAGGTGGTACCGTCTGTTACAATCAGGTCTTCGCCTGCATGATTCAGCAATTCAGGGAAGTAACTGGTCTGCATTACGGTGTCGGCATTGAGCCGGATATCCTTGCCGTCGTAGTTCTTTACGATGCGAGGTTTCACGTTCTTGCCCGATGCGTCAGGAGCCGTATCCATGTGTGCAATGAATCCGATGACGGGTACCTGCTTCTTCGTGTTGGCGGGTAAGGTGGCATACAGGTAACCCAGGTCGTCGAGCACCACATCCTCGAAGTTAAGATCTTTAAGTTCCTGTTCGAGCTGGCGGGCGAAGATCATCTGGGTAGGGGTACTTGGAGTTACCTCTGTTGACTCGTCGCTGGTGGTTTCAACCTGTACATATCGCAGGAATCGTTCTATTAAATCCATCTTTTTGTAAATTTGTTTGGTTATTTCAGAATTATTATCTATTTTTGCACCGCCTTAGCACGCATTTGCTGCTTGCCTGGGTACAATAAATTAACGTGCAAATATACTTATTATTTTACAAACAACCAAAATCGGATGAGAAAAACCGCTTTTTGCAGTCAAAATTCTTCTTTTTATCGGCAGAAACGCGGCTTCTCTTCCCAAACTGAATCTTAAACCTGCTTTCTGATGAACAGATTTTTCTTATTTGTTAGCGTCGTCATTTGCTCTGTATGGGCGGTAGCGCAGACTCCCGAGACTCAAACCCTTCGACAGTACTTGAGCGGACATGGGTGCGATGATATGGTAGAATGGGATTTCTATTGCACCGATGGAAATAACAGCGGACAATGGACCCGTATCGGGGTCCCTTCCTGCTGGGAGTTACAGGGCTTCGGAACCTATCAGTACGGTATGCGTTTTTATGGTAAGGTGAGTCCGGAAGGTATTGCCGATGAACAGGGTAAATACCGTTACGAGTTTACACTGCCCAAGTCCTGGCAAGGAAGACAGATTGAACTGGTATTTGAGGCAGTAATGACTGAATGCGAGGGAACCATCAACGGGCGTAAGGCCGGTTCGGCTCATCAGGGCGGCTTCTCGCCGTTCCGCTGGGATGTTTCCGATCGCGTTTTCTTCGGTGATAAGAAAAACCGGTTGGAACTGACAGTCAGCAAGGAGAGCCACAGCAACAGCCAGACGAATCTGGCTGAACGACGCGCCGATTACTGGAACTTCGGCGGTATTATACGTCCGGTTTATGTGGAATCTCGTCCGGCTGACTGTATTCAGCGAATGGCAATTGATGCCAAAGCAGACGGATTTTTCAAGGCCGATGTTTATTTGAACCATGTGGTTGGTGGTGCCAGACTCCGAACCAGAATACTGGATTCCAAAGGCAAGGAAGTAGGCCGGACTGAAACGCCGGTTCGCAGTGATTTTGCATCGGTAGAACTTGCATCCGGCAATGTTTCAGCCTGGAGTGCCGAAACCCCGGTACGCTATACGGCTGAAGTCTCACTGCTTGCCGCTAACGGCAAACTGCTGCATACCGTTCAGCAGAAGTTCGGCTTCCGAACCATCGAGCTGCGTGAAAACGACGGCTTGTTCATTAACGGACATCGTATTAATGTGCGCGGTGTAAACCGGCACAGTTTCCGGCCGGAATCGGGACGTACACTCAGTTACCAGAAGAATCTGGAGGATGTCCAGCTCATCAAGGATATGAACATGAATGCCGTACGTCTGTCGCATTATCCTGCCGATCCGGAGTTTCTGGCTATTTGTGACAGTCTGGGTTTGTATGTCATGGAGGAACTGTCCGGTTGGCATTGGGCACACGATACGCAAAACGGTAAAAAACTGGTGACCGAAATGGTGACCCGCGATGTGAATCATCCGAGCATTATCTGGTGGAGCAATGGCAACGAGGGCGGGTTCAACTATGACCTGGAACCGGTTTTCGCAGAATGGGATCCCCAAAAACGGTCGGTGCTGTATCCGTGGGCAAACCGTAACGGGTATGAAACAAAACATTACCGTTCTTATGGCGAAAGTGCCGACTATATGCGCCAACCGGAACTATTCATGCCAACAGAGTTTCTGCATGGCCTTTACGATGGCGGACACGGAGCCGGCCTGTACGATTACTGGCAGATGATGTATCACCATCCGCGTACGGTGGGCGGTTTCCTTTGGGATCTGGCCGATGAGGGTGTTGTCCGAACCGATAGGAACGGGTGGATTGACAATGTCGGCAACTTCGGAGCCGACGGTATTGTGGGACCTCATCATGAGAAGGAGGGAAGCTACTATACCATCCGGCAGTTGTGGTGCCCGGTATATGCGGAAACTGACAAGAACGGCAAACTGACGGGCCTGTCAACTTCTTCGGACGGCAAATACTGGGAATTGGAAGTGGAAAACCGGTATGATTTCCTGAACCTGAATACCTGCAGGTTCCGCTATGAATATCTTGCTATGCCGAATGCTTCGGACCCTGCAGGAAAGCAGTCGGCGAAAGTGCTGAAAACAGCTTCGCTTCAGGGCCCGGATGCGGCATTCCGGACATCGGGGATACTGCGTATTCCGAAATCCGATGATTTGCAGGCTGACGTTCTTCGGATTACAGCTACCGATACTTATGGACGGGAAATCATGCAATGGGGAACCCAATTGCTCAAGATGTACGATATAGAGGGAAAGGCAAGTAATTTCAAGGTTTCATTAGACCGTAAAACCGGTATGCTGGCTGGCGTTCAGGTGAACGGACACAAGATTTCGCTCACGAATGGTCCGCGGTTTGTGGCAGCACGGCGAAGCGACCGTTCGTATGACCAGTTCTATAATCATGACGACAAGCAGGCTGAACAGAAGAAAACTGAATATACCCTGTATGCTGATCCCGGTATCCTGCAGTGTGTTGATACCCTCAGCGACTCTCGGATTACCGTCCGTTACCGGCTCGGATGCCTTGATTCTGTGCAGTACACGATTGATGCCGCCAAGGGCAATATCGCAGTACATGCCTTTTATAATTTTACGGGAGTGGTTGACCTGATGGGGTTGGCTTTCGATTATCCGGAGTCGTTGGTACAGTCGAAGGCCTGGGTCGGAAAAGGACCTTACCGGGTATGGAAAAACCGTATGCATGGCCCTCAATCCGGTTTTTGGCAAACCGACTATAATGATCCCGTTCCTGCCGAATCGTACGAGTATCCGGAATTCAAGGGATACTTTGCCGATGTTGCCTGGATGTCGCTCCAAACGGCTGAGGGCCGGATTCTGTTAGGAAATGGTAAGGCTTCTGATGATTATGTCGGTGTCTATACACCTCGCGACGGCCGCGATCATATTTTGTATCAGTT
>JAGBQS010000265.1 GCA_017632695.1 Bacteroidales bacterium | reverse complement strand
CCGCCTACAACCCGGACGTTGAAGGTGCGGTTCTGCAGCATACCCTCGAACGAGCCCGAACGCTTGCGTATGGACAGCGTACCGGCCTTGTCGTTCCTGTGCAGGGCGATGGTCGAGTATTTGCCCTGTTCGTAGTTGTAGTTGTCACCTTCGTCCTCGTAGAGGGTGAAGTCGGCATCGGCACCCGGGTAAACCACAATATCCATGTTCTCCCACTGGGTCATGTCAGCCCACTGGGTTACAGGAGCCTGCGGCAGGATGGTTCCGGCCTTGATGTAGAGCGGGAAGGTGCGGATGTCGCCCTGCCATTGTGTCTTGCCGGCCGACAGGCGTTCGTCGGTAAAGTAGTTGTACCAATCGGTGCCCTGCGGCAGATACACTTCGTAGGAGCGGGTTTCGGAGAAGTCCGGATCATCGCCTCTGTAAAGCCGGTTCAGTACCGGACATACCAGCACGTTGCGGCCGAACATGAATTCCGAGTTGTTGTTCCAGGTCTGCGGGTCGTTCCTGAAGTCCATAAACAGGGCACGCATAAACGAATCATCGTTTTTGGAAACCTGCCAGGCCTGGCTGTAGATGTAAGGCAGGAAGCGGTAGCGCAGCTTGACCGAACCGAGCAGTGACTCGTAGATCTCGCCGTCCGGATTCTCAATGTCACCGTCGATGCCCTTCTTGCCATAGTAATACAGTTCGCGATAGAGTTCCGTTCCGTGGCTGCGCATCATCGGGCAGAAAGCACCGAACTGCATCCATCGGGCATAGAGCTCGCGGAAGTCCGCATTACGCGTGCCGCTGTTGGCGCCGTGGCGGTTGTATCGGTTGGCAAAGAATCCGCCGATGTCGGTATTGACCTGCGGGTTGGCGGTCAGCGTAAAGTTCAGACAGATGGGGACCTGCTGACGGAAAACGTCCCACGACGATGTGATGTCGCCGCTCCAGGTATTGGCGCCCGTGCGCTGCTGACCGGCAAAATAGCTTCGGGTCAGGATAAACACACGCTTGTCCGAAGTGGTGGCACGCTGATGGTTGTACACGCCCTCAACGGTCTGCAACGGGAAGATGTTGCGAACCTTCCGGAAACTGCCCATCGGGGTCATCTCATCCAGATCAGAATCCTTGAAACTCAGGTGGTCCGGATCGGTAGAGTCCATCCACCAGGCATCCACGCCCTTATCGAAGAGGCGGCGCAGGTGCTTCCAGTAAATATCGCGTGCTTCGGTGCTGTAGGGCTTGTAGCAGCGTACGCCCGAAGGGTATTCCATGCGTGGAGGCCAGAAGGACAGGCCGCTGGACGGCCATGTCTCGAACGAGAACAGCAGATCCTTTTTCTTCAGCTCCTCGTACTGCAGGGTATGCGGTCCGAACGAAGCCCAGATGGAGATGTTCAGATGTGCGTGCTGGCGGTGAATCTCATCAATCATCTTCTGCGCATCGGCATAATCCTCGTTCAGAAAGTCCATTGCATTCCAGGTGTAGTTGCTGCCCCAGTACTGCCAGTCCTGAATCATACCGTCGATGGGCACACCCAGACGGCGGTAGCGGGCCAGAACATCCAGTACTTCCTGACAGCTCTTGTAGCGTTCGCGGCTCTGGTGGAAACCGTAGGTCCACAGCGGCAGCATCGGGCAATGTCCCGAAAGGTTACGCATCTCGGCAATCACGCCGTCGGCGTCACCTCCGTACATAAAGTAATAGTCAACCTGGTTGCCTACCTGCGATTCGAGCGCCACCTCGCCCTGCTTGCCGCTACCGGGAGTAGTGACCTGTGTAGGCGAGTAGTTGTCCCAGTAAATGCCGTATCCCTTGATGGTCTGGTAGAAGTGTGCGTAATCGTCCTGGTTGCTTTGAATCATCAGGCGGTCTTCACCGCGCTGCGACATCTTTCCGTTCTGCAGCAGACCAAGGCCGTATATCTCCTCATCGTAATCCAATGAGAAGGTCTGCCGTACCTTGAAGGCTCCCTTGTCGGGACCCGCTGTAATCGGGGTGAAGTTATGGATCCCTTCGTGCATGAGCGGATTTCCCTTGGCATCGGCAAACGACACATGTCCGTTGTTCACGGTAACCGTCAGGGCCGATGTCTGGTAAACGGTTCCTGCATTGCTCTTTTTAACCTTGACCTGCACTTTTGCATCGGGTTTGGCAATGACTACCATGCTCGTATCCGCCGATACGGGACGGTTCTCGGGCGTGTGGATGATACGAACGGTTCTTGGAGTAAAGAATTCAACGGTTTGCGCTACACTCATGGCGCAGCATGATAAACAGAGTAATGACAGTAAATACTTCTTCATTGGTTATTCAGTTAGTAGGTTTGTATTTGCAGCGCGAAGATACGTCTTTTTTGCGAAAGAATCTGCATTTTTACCGATTTTTTTCATTCATTGTAGTATTTTTTAGTTGAAAAGCCTCCCTTTGCAGAAAAAAACACCATAATAGAGCACCGGTTTGGATTTTTGTTTGTAATTATTTCAGTCATTTAACGATTCTTTGTAACTTTGTGCCCGGAAACCAATAAAAAAGGGTATTGCGTTATGCAGACATCAGTTATTTTGGCCGACAGGCAGGATATTACCCGCATCGGCATTCAGGCTTTGCTTGTCAGGTTAGGATTCGATTCCTATCCATTAACCATTGCAGGTGACGAATCGGAACTGGAGAGTGCGCTCGTTCAGGCCGAAGCTCCTATTGTGATTATCGATACGGAATCGATGGAAATGTCGTTGCCGCAAAAATTGCTGACACTATACGAAAAGCAGCCTATGACCCGCTGGATTCTCTTTCAGGATGAGATCAACGACCAGCAGCTGAGCGCTTTCTCCGGAATGCCTTCGGTGAGCATGATTCTGAAAAGCAATTCGGAAGAGGAAATCCGCATTGCGCTGAAGTGTGTGTTTCATGCCGAACGCTTCCTGTGCCATCAGATCAGCAACCAGTTGCTGGTGCGCCATAAACGGGAAGAGGAGTTTTCGCTCACGCAGAGCGAGACCGATATTCTGCGCCTGATTGCGCTGGGAAAGACCGTCAAGGAGATTGCAGCCATCCGCTTTTCGTCAACCCACACGATCGTAACCCACAAGAAGAATATTTTCCGCAAGATCGGGGTCAACAGTGTGTACGAGGCTACACGCTACGCGTTGCGCGTAGGAATTATAGGAAGCGATTATTATATTTAAGGTTGTTAGGTTGTTAGGTTGTAAGGTTTTGAGGTTCTTCGCCTAAAGGCTCAGGCGAGCAAGCTCGGAGATTAGGTTTTGAGGTTATTAAGAAAAATGGCAAGGTATAATTTCGATGAAGTAGTGGACCGTCGCCACTCGGACTGTTTGAAGTATGGTGTGCTGCAAGACCGCTGGGGACGGACGGATCTGTTGCCCCTTTGGGTAGCCGATATGGATTTCCGGACTCCGGATTTCATTCTCGATGCCATCCGTCAGCGGCTCGATCATGGTATTTTAGGTTACACGGCATCCGATTCACGTTGGAAACCCGCTATTATGGGCTGGCTTAAGGAGCATCATAACTTTGAGGTCGCTCTCCACGAGATTACTTTTATTCCGGGTATTGTCCGAGGTATCGCCTTTGTACTCCAGGCCTTTACCGAACCCGGCGATAAGGT
Source organism: Bacteroidales bacterium (assembly GCA_017632695.1). GTDB lineage: Bacteria > Bacteroidota > Bacteroidia > Bacteroidales > UBA3663 > Liminaster. The sequence goes on along the minus strand of JAGBQS010000265.1, from coordinate 4,508 downwards.
GCTTGTCTTCGATCCCGTCTATCATCCCTTTTTCCTGGTGCCTCAGCACAGCGGCCGGCAGTTGGTGCGTCATAAGCTGGTGCAAGCGGACGGACAGTATGTCATCGACTTTCCGCAGCTGGATAAGGATCTGGAAGACGTGAAGGTTCTGGTGCTGAGTAATCCGCACAATCCCGGGGGCAGGGTGTGGACTGCCGACGAATTGCAACAGATAGCATCTCTGGCAGAAAAGCACCGGACACTGGTTATCAGCGACGAGATTCATGCCGATCTTACCTGGGACCCCTATCGCCACATCCCTTATGCTACCGTCAGCGATGAAGCCCGCCGTCACAGTATCACCTTCGGATCGCCCAGCAAGGCATTCAATACGCCCGGTATTGTTTCGAGCTATAGTATTGTGCCCAATGGAACGATCCGCCGGAAGCTGAACGCCTATCTGGCATCCGGTGAATTTGACGAAGGAAATATGTTTGCCCAACTGGTAACCGCCGAAGCCTATCTGCACGGCGAAGAATGGCTGAAAGAAGCAAAGCAATACATTGCCGGCAACATCGGTTATGTGGAACAGTTCTTCAGCAACAATCTTCCTCAGATACGCCCCATGCGTCCGCAGGCTTCGTTCCTTGTTTTCCTGGATTGTTCAGGACTGGGACTGAATCACGAACAGCTGCTCGATCTGTTTATCGACAAGGCACATCTGGCCCTCGACGATGGGGAGAAGTTCGGACCGTCCGGCCAGCATTTCATGCGACTGAACGTAGCCACACCCCGCAGCGTTCTCCAACAGGCGCTCCAGCAATTAAAGGACGCCATTGACCATTATCTGTAATTATTTCATTCTACTATGGACTGTCAGACAAAAGCCCTTCATACAACGCCTATGCATGTTGATCCTTATGGGTCACTTTCTGTTCCTGTTTATCATACAGCCGCCTATCAGTTCCCCGATGCAGCCTCGATGATTGAGGCCTTTTCCGGACGCAGCGGCGAACCCGATTATTCGCGCACCATGAATCCTACCGTCACTTTCCTTGAGGATAAGGTGAGGTCTCTTACAGGTGCGCAGTCCGTTACGGCTTTCAATTCGGGAATGGTCGCTATTTCTAACTTCTTTCTTGCTGCTTTGTCGGCAGGCAGGAACGTGGTCATTTCGCGTCATATGTTCGGGAATACGTATTCGCTGCTGACGAATACCCTGAAGCGCTTCGGCATCGAGGCCCGGATAGTGGATCTGTTGGATATAAATCAGGTTGTAGAAGCCGTCGATGAGAATACGGGCTGCCTTTTCCTGGAGATAATCACCAATCCGCAACTGGAAGTTGCCGACCTGAATGCGCTATCCGTAATCTGTCATCGGAAGCATGTTCCTCTGGTGGCCGATACGACCATCCTGCCGTTTACGGAATTCGATGCCCGGACTTTGGGGGTGGATTTCCAGTTGGTTTCGTCCACCAAATATCTCAGCGGAGGAGCCACTTCGTTGGGCGGTCTGATTATCGATTACGGTCATTTCCCGGAAATCGATCAGCGGATCAAGACAGAACTGCTGTTCAATTTAGGTGCCTACATGACACCGCATGCCGCCTATATGCAGACCATCGGACTTGAAACCCTTCATGCCCGTTATACCCTCCAGTCGGCCAACGCTCTGGCCATCGCCCGAAAACTGCAAACCTTGCCGCAGGTCTGTAAGGTAGGTTATGTGGGTTTGCCCGACAATCCTTTCCACGAATTGGCACGCCGGCAGTTCGGCCCGTCGGCAGGAGCGATGGTAACATTCGATCTTGCCAGCCAGGAGGCGTGTTTCCGTTTCATCGACCGTTTGAAACTGATATACAGAGCCACGAATCTGTTCGATAACAAGTCGTTGGCCATTCATCCTTACAGCACCATCTTTGTGAACTATACTGCACAACAAAAGGCCGAAATGGATGTGCTGCCGACAACAATCCGTCTGAGTGTGGGATTGGAGAGCGTTGATGATCTGTTTGCCGATATCTGTCAGGCTTTGGAGGCGTGATACATCGGACAGCTCTATTATCGGATTCATCTGAAAAGTTTTTTTAATGAGAAATAAACTGTTGCTTTTTGCCGTACTTCTGCTTGCCAGCCCGATCGTTCGGGCTCAGGTTGCCGATACCATCTCATTGGAGGATGTGCAGGTGTCGGCCAAAAGGCAGGCCATCAAATCGGCATTCTCAGTCGAGAACCGTGAAGTAATCGGCAGGGGAGAACTGCTGAGGGCCGCCTGCTGCAACCTGGGCGAATCGTTTACGACGAATCCGTCGGTCGATGTCTCGTATGCCGATGCCGCAACCGGAGCCCGGCAGATCAGACTGTTGGGTTTGAGCGGAACCTATGTGCAGATGTTGCAGGAAAATGTGCCGGCTTTCCGTGGCTCATCTATTCCCTATGCATTAGGATATGTGCCCGGTTCCTGGATGCAGAGTATTCAGGTCAGCAAGGGCGCAGCGTCGGTCAAAAACGGGTATGAGAGCGTTACCGGACAGATTAACATCGAGTACCGGAAACCGCAGGGCATAGAGGGTATTCACGGAAATCTGTATGCCGATTCGAAGCAGAAAATCGAAGCCAATGCGGATGGTGCCGTTCATTTGGGCGATAAGCTCTCGACTTCGCTGCTGTTGCATTTGGAAGATGCCGGCAAGGATCACGACGGCAACAACGACGGATTTATGGACATGCCGAAGGTGCGCGCGTTCAACATCATGGACCGATGGGCGTGGGTGAGCCGGAAAGGTATCAGTCAGCTATCTGTCCGTTACCTGCACGAGGACCGTACCAGCGGAGTATCGTCCCACAGTCATGTGGGAGATTCGCTTATCAGCAACAATCACTCGCATGGCGGTCCGTATCGTATAAGGCTCAAAACCGACCGGCTGGAAGGGCAATGGAAGAATGCCCTCTTTTTGCGGGCCGACAGGAATGAAAGTCTGGCTCTGATCCTGAAAGGGGTTTATCACGACATGAACGATGCGATAGGAGCCGGTGGGTACGAGGTGACTCAGAAGAACGGCTATGCGCAACTGATGTATGAAACGGATCTGTCCGACGAGCATAATCTGTCGGCCGGCGCTTCGGTGAATTACGATTATCTGGACGAATACTATCAGCGGGGTTCGGCCCATTCCGTTCCGCAGGCGTGGACCGACCGCCTGCTGCGCTTGGAAACCTCCCGCGAAACCACGTCAGGCCTGTATGCCCAGTATACCTACAAGAAAGGTACTGCGTTTATCGCTATGTTGGGGTTGCGGTATGATTATTCGTCGGTTTTCGACGGATTCCTGACGCCCCGTCTGCATCTGAAGTATTCGCCGTCGGACGTGATTACCATCCGTCTGGCCGTCGGGAAAGGCTACCGGACTTCGCATCCGCTGGCCGAAAATGTTTCGTATATGGCTTCATCGCGTATACTGATGGTGGATGGGGATCAGCTGGTGCAGAAGAATGTCCGAACACGCTTCAATCAGCAGGTGGAACAGGCCGATGGCACCTGGGCACTGAGCAGTTCCACCAGTTATTACTATACACCCGATAAACAGTCGTCGTGGAACCTGCGTCAGGAAGAGGCGTGGAATGCAGGCTTGTCTTTGCAGTTCAATATTCCCTTGGGAGGCGAAGATCTGGCCTTGAACGCCGATTATTACTACACCCGTTTCTTGCAGCAGACCATTATCGATCTGGATCAGCCCCGCTATGTATCGTTCTACAATCTGCCGGATGGAGGCAAATCGTTCAGCCATGTAGTGCAGGCCGATGCGACCTATCCGATCCCAGGTGGAATATCGCTGACGCTTGCCTATCGTTATCAGGATGTGAAAGCATCCCAGTACACGCAATCTTTGGGCGCAGGCGGAACCGTGATGCACAACAGTCAGACGGTTTTGCGTACACGTCCGCTGACTTCCCGATATAAGGCTTTGCTGACCGCTTCGTGGAAATCTCCGCTCGAGTTGTGGCAGGCTGATCTGACCTTTCAATGGAACGGACCCGGAAGGATGCCGGATCCGGCTGTGGGCGACGACGGACAGCCCCTGTGGAACGCCCGATATAAGGCATTCGGACAGTTGCAGGCTCAGCTAACACGAGAATTCCGTTTGTGTTCCGTTTATGTGGGAGGTGAGAATCTGACCGGTTTCCGGCAAAAGAACCCCATTGTGGATGCTGCCAATCCGTATGGCACGCGTTTCGATGCCTCGATGGTCTGGGGACCGACCGATGGCGCTATGTTTTACGCAGGCGTCCGCCTGAATCTGGAAAGGTTTTAGTATGTAGAAGGTTCCGGTATATACACGGTTAGAAAGATATAAAGTGGCAGTTTTCTAAAGAATTCTGCCACTTTATTGTTTCCTTCCTAATAAAATCCGGGTAATCTGACTATAATGATGTTAGTCTCTACGATCAGAATGGTAGAAGAGATGTCTGAAAAATGGCCTCAGTGTGCGATTTCCCAGTTGTGGAAAAGTCCGTAACTTTGCACCGTG
>JAGBQS010000264.1 GCA_017632695.1 Bacteroidales bacterium | reverse complement strand
TCCTTGGAACCGAACGGAGCCTCGATGTGCTTGCGCGGATTGAGCTTCCGGTGGATGAACTTGTCGTTGTACTCCTCGAGCTTGCGGCAGCCTGCCTCCTTGAGCAGGGCGTAACGGTCTTCCATCTCGGCACAGAGCGACTTCAACGTGGCTACCACCTTGGTGACATCGGTGATGATAGGATCTTCCATGTCGGGCAACTTGGCCAGATAGTGCCTTTCGATGTTGCTGTAAACCGAGAACTCGACCATCTTCGGATCGATAAGAACAATCTTGAGCTGCGAGGGGTGCTTCTGGTAAAGCAGAGAGGTAATAATGGCGTTCAGGCCGACCGATTTTCCCTGACCCGTAGCACCTGCCACCAGCATGTGCGGAGCCTTGGCCAGATCGAAGCAGAAGACCTCGTTGGTGATGGTCTTACCCAGCACGACGGGCAGGGCTGCCTTGCTCTCCTGGAAGGCACGGCTCATGATACACTCGCGCATGGAGACGGTCTGCGGATCGCGGTTCGGAACCTCGATACCGATGGCTGTCTTGCCCGGAATAGGCGCAATGATGCGGATACCGCTGCGCGATGCGATACTCATGGCAATCTCATCGCTCAGGCTGCGTACCTTGCTGATACGCTGGCCGTTCTCGAGCACAATCTCGAACAGCGTGATGGTAGGACCTACGGTGGCTGAGATGCTCCTGATCTCGACGCCATAGTTGGAAAGTGTCTCCTTGATGCGCTGTTCGTTCTCCTTCTGCTCCTCCATATCGATCGGCACCACGGTAGGATACTCCTTCAGCAGATCGGGCGTCGGGAACTTATAGTATTCCAGGTCCTTGGTAGGATCGTAGTCTTCCTGCGGCATCTCGAGCGGCTCATCGAGCACATCGGTGGTGCCGGCCGTAACGGTAAAGGTCGGATCGTTGGTTTCGAGCGGATTCTCCTCGCCCTTCAGCAGCTCCTCCTCTTCGCGGGTAAGCGGCTGCTCGAACTCATCTTCCGGTCGGTCGCCGGGATCCTCGCCTTCGGTTTCAATCGGAGTATCGAAGGGCTCGTCCTCGGAGGTGGTTTCGATTTCAGGAAGCGGTGCCGATGTTCCGATCTGACCTTCCGGCTGTACACTTGCAGCAGGCTGCGTTTCGGCCTGTGCTGCAGCCTCCTGAGCTGCCTGTGCTGCAGCCGCGGCTGCGGCAGCCTCTTCGGCCTCACGCTCGGCCCTGCGGGCTTCGGCAGCAGCTATCTGACGCTGACGCCAACGGGCAAACACACCCGCTGCATACTGCGTACGGCCTATCACCTTCCGGCTCACAAATACTGCCAGGATCAGGAAGCTGACAACCAGCAGCAACAGCATGCCCGGGAAGCCGATGAGGCGTTCCAGCACCTGCTCCAGATCGTAGCCGTGATGACCGCCCCAATAGATATAGGTTGTCTGATAGCCTTCGAACAGATACAGGCCCACAAATCCGCACGCCAGCGAGATCCAGATACTCCAGATGGCATACAGCAGCAGCACGGGGAACAGCGGACGCAAGGGCATTACCCTGAACAGCCGGTAACCCAGCCGCAGGAAGAAAATGACATACAGGAACGATGCCACACCCAACCAGCGGTTGATGCAGTACTCGGCCATGACGGCTCCCAGGGTGCCTGCCCAGTTGTTGGCTCCCTCGCCATAGATATGTCCGCTCTGAAGGGCGGCACTGTCGGCCTTACCGGCACTCGACAGGAAACTGGTGAACGCCAGGGCCATCAGGGCGCCCAGGAACAGGAACAGCAGTCCCAGGATGAAGCGGGTGCGCTCGTCGCTGAAAAACAGGACAAACCGGTTAGGCTGAAATGACTTTTTCTTATCTTTAGTATCTTTCCTCATTTATCTAATAACTGATAACTATTAACTAATAACTGATAACTGATAACTAATAACTAGTAACTAATAACTATTATAACGTTACTTTTTCCAGAACATCGGCAGGAAGAGCACCATGACGGTGAAGATCTCCAATCGGCCGATTAGCATGCAGACGCTCAGGTACCACTTGCCGATTTCGGGGATGCCCGACCAGTTGAAGGCAGGTCCCGTGGATCCTAACGCAGGACCTGTATTGCCAAAGGCCGAAATGGCGGTTCCGATGGCAGTATCGAACGACAGTCCCATGAGCTGCAGGACAAACACGCTGAACACCAGCAGCATGATATACGCAAGCAGCAGGGCCATGACACGATGTACCAGATCGTTGGAGATGATATGTCCGTTGATGCGAACTGCCGTAAAGGTATGCGGATCAATCTGCTGCATGAACTCGTTGCGGGCATTCTTGCCCAATACCATGAATCGGATAACCTTCAGACCGCCCGCCGTACTGCATGTACAGCCGCCCATGACCATGAGCATCAGGGTCGGAACCCAGAAGACGGGTCCCCAAAGCTGATAGTCGTAGTACTGTGCCTGGAAACCGGAACTGGAGATGATGGAGGCCGTATGGAACAGCATAGTGCGGAAGGAGGTCAGCAGGGTACCGTCGCCCAACGCAGCTTCCTGCTCGGGATTGATGAGTACGCACTGATCCCAGCGGCTGATGCCTTCGAGCAGCATGAACAGACAGGTAGCGCCCAGTATGATGAAGATGTAAACACGGAACTCCTCATTGCGCCAGAAGTGCCTGAAACGCCCCACTCCTGCCATGTAATACAGGCTGTAGTTGCAGGTGGTCAGGATCATGAAGAGGGCACACACATACTCGATGGCAGGCGACTGGAAATAGCCGATGCTGGCCGAATGCGTGCTGAATCCGCCCGATGCCATGGTGGAAAGCGTGTGGCAGACGGCATCGAACACCGTCATGCCGCACAGCCAGTACGATCCGCAGCACAGCAGGGAGAACAGCAGGTAAAGCATCCACAGACGCCGTGCCGTGGCACTGATCTTGGGACGCAGCTTCTCGACCCCCAGTCCGCTTACTTCGGCTTTATACATGGTGGTCAGACCGATGCCGAGCATAGGTAGCATCGACAGCGAGAAGACCACGATTCCCAAACCGCCTAACCATTGCGTCAGACAGCGCCAGAAGAGTATTCCGTGCGGCTGTGCCTCGATGTTGTTCAGTACCGTACAGCCTGTTGTGGTAAAGCCGGCCATCGTCTCGATAAAGGCATCGGCCACCGTCTGGCAGGTTCCTACCAGCAGATAGGGCAACATGCCGAACAGGGAGAACAGCACCCACGCCAAAGCTACCACCAGGAAGCCCTCGCGGCTGTTGAGCGTCGTCTTGTGCCTTCGGGCAGTCAGTATGGAAACGGCACCCACTGTCATGGTAATCAGCGTGGTGATGAGGAAGGCCAGCCAGTCAGTCTCACCGCAACGGAAATGATAGAACACAGCCACCCCCGTTGCAACCGCCATGAAGAAGGAAAGCAGCAGCAACAGGTTTCCGTAAATGTATCTGATGGTTGTCCAGTTGAAATGCATATCGCCAATTTACTTTATGAACAGTTTCTCGACTTTTCCGATCATCTCGTTCATGCAGACCACAACTACATGATCGCCGGCCTGTATCTGGGTATCGCCCTTGATGGTCTGGCCTACGCCTTCGCGAACCATACCGCCCAATGTGATGCCACGCGGCAACTCAAGCTCCTTAACTGCCTTGCGCGTAATCTTGGAACCCGGCTGGGCAACCAGATCGGCCACCTCGGCATCCACCAGACTGAAGCACTTGGCGTTGGTCTTATCGGCATCGAGCAGCAGCTGATAGATGCTCGATGCGGTGAGTATCTTCTTGTTGATGGTGGAACCGATATTCAGGTTGGCTGCCAGGGCAATGTAATCGACGTCCTCCACTTCGGCCACCGTCTTGCCTACGCCCAGCTTCTTGGCGGTCAGACAGGCCAGCACGTTGGTGCCGGAATTATCGCCCAATGCCACGAATGCATCGGTATTGGTCAGACCGATTTCGCTCAGGAAATCAATGTCGGCCGAATCGCCGTTCATGACCTTGCTCTTGGGCAGTTTCTCCAACAGGACTTCAGCCTGCCGGCGGTCCTGCTCGATAAACAGAATGTCGTAGTTATTGGAAAGAGCGTAGGCCGCCTGTATGCCCAGGCGGTTTCCGCCCATGATGACTACCCGCTTCAGGTTGCGGTCCTTCTTTCCGCAAATAAGCCGGACGGACTCCGTATGCTGCGGAGCAACCACGAAATAGACGATATCGTTGTCGAGCACCTCGTCCTTGCCCTGCGGAATGATAACCTTGTCGCCACGCTTGATGGCAGCTATGTGGTACTGCGGATGCTGCTTGCCGATTTCCATCATCGTCTGCTTGACAATGGGAGCACCTTCACGCACCTTGACGGTCAGCAGGAGCAGATGACCTTCGCACAATTCGAACGACATACGCGCCCACGGACGGCTGATAGCCTGTGCAACGGCCTGTCCGCCCAACAGTTCCGGATATACCAGCCGGTTGATTCCGATCTTCCGGTAGAACTCTGCGTTTTCGTTCTTCTGCATCTCGTAGTTATCGATACGTGCCAGTGTACGTCGGGCACCCATATTGGATGCCAGGATGCAGGCATGGATGTTAACCGACTCGTTGGGCGTAACAGCAATGAACAGGTCGGCATTGGGCACTTCGGCCTCCTTGAGCGAAAGGATGGAGGTCGGAGAACCGACGATGGTCATCAGATTGAGAAATGACAGTTGGGACACACGCTCCGGATCGCTGTCCATCAGCGTGACGTCCATGTTCTCCCGACTTAACAGTCGGGCCAGATGGGTACCTACTTCCTGTGCTCCTGCAATTACAATCTTCATAGGCTGTAAGGTTTTGCTTGGATTGTCTTACTTCTGTTGGGTGTCGGCTATGATCCTGGCAATGGATCCGGCATCGATGCCGCAAAGCTCATACAGCTCCCGGCATGTGCCTTGCTCAACAAATTCGTCGGGTATGCCCAGACGGATAATCTTACCCGTGTATCCCTGACGGCTTGCCTCCTCGAGCACAGCGCTGCCGAAACCGCCGTCACGCACGCCGTCCTCGACCGTTATGATGCGACTGAACCTGCCGAATACCTCCGTGAGCAGATCCACATCGAGCGGCTTGCAGAACACCATGTCGTAATGTGCCACATCGGCTCCGGATTTCTCGATTGCCTTTTCGGCCTCCGTTCCTATCGGACCGAAACTGAGAATGGCGGTATCGCCGTTTCCTTCGCGCAGACAGTAACCCTTGCCGATAGGCACTTCTTCCAGCGGGCACTTCCAGTCAATCAGTTCGCCCCTGCCGCGCGGATAACGCAGCATGATCGGACCGTCGTGCTTCTCGGCTGCCGTAAACATCAGACGGCGCAGCCAGTGCTCGTTGATGGGCGAAGCTACCACCATGTTAGGAATGACACGGAAGAAGGCAATATCGAAGGCTCCGTGGTGCGTAGGACCGTCGGCGCCTACCAGTCCTGCCCTATCCAGACAGAATACGACATGCAGATTCATGAGGGCAACATCGTGGATGACCTCATCGACGGCTCGCTGCATAAAACTGCTGTAAATGGCACAGAACGGTATCTTTCCTTCCTTGGCCAAACCGCCGCTGAAGGTTACGGCATGCTCTTCGGCTATGCCTACATCGAAAGCCCGTGCCGGGATGCGTTCCATCATCAGATTCATGGAACTGCCGGACGGCATGGCGGGCGTAATGCCTACAATGCGCTTGTCGGCACTTGCCAGTTCAACCAGTGTGTTGCCGAATACCTGCTGGAACTTGGGCGGCTGCGGAGTGTTTCCGGTATCTTCCCTGATCAGCTCGCCGGTTTCGGGATTGAACTTGCCCGGTGCATGCCAAAGGGTTGATGTCTCCTCATCGATGGACTCGTGCTCTGCCGGAGCAAAGCCTTTGCCCTTGATGGTGCAGACATGCAGCAGCTTGGGTCCCTTCATGTTCTTGATCTTCTGGAGGACATTCACCAGCTTGATGACATCGTGTCCGTCAATGGGTCCGAAATAGCGGATATCGAGACCCTCAAAGATGTTCTGCCGATGGCTGAACAACGACTTGATGGCATTGGTGAAACGGATAATGGCACGACGCAGGCCATCGCTCATCATCCGATGCTTACGCAGGGTCCGATACGCCCGGTACCGGAGCTGGTTATATCGCTGACTGGTGCTCAGACGGGTCAGATAATGATAGAGTGCACCGACGTTCTTGTCGATGGCCATCTTGTTATCGTTCAGAACTATCAGCAGATCGTTGGGCTGGGACGAAGCATTGTTCAGTCCCTCGAACGCCAGACCGCCGGAAATGGAGGCATCGCCGATAATGGCTACCACCTTGCGGTCGACCTCCGACAGATGATCGGCCACTGCCATTCCCAAAGCTGCCGAAATACTGTTGGATGCGTGTCCGGCAGAGAATGTGTCGTATTCGCTTTCGGCAGGGAAAGGGAATCCGCGGAGTCCGCCCTTCTGTCGCAAGGTATCGAACTGATCGCGACGGCCCGTCAGAATCTTGTGGGCATAGGCCTGATGTCCGACGTCCCATACCAGCCGGTCCTCGGGCGTGTTATACACGTAATGAAGGGCAACCGTGATCTCGACCGCTCCCAGACTCGATGCGAAATGGCCGGGATGAACCGCCACCTGCTCGATGATAAAGCGGCGGACGGCCTCACAGACTTCGGGCAACTGCCCGACCGGCAATTGACGGAGGTCGGAGGGATAATTGATTTGTTGTAGTATATCTTTCAGTCTTTGTTCCATATTTTAGTTGGTACTAAATCGCGTAAGGTGAGAATGGATTCGGGACCCATGTTGAAAAGCAGGTCCAAAATACTCATATCCGGCTGGAACGGCTGCTTGCCGTCTGCTTTTGCTATCTGATAATATTCCGGCACGTTATGACGGATGGTTGGATCGGCCAACGGCTCCAGATTTTCGCCCATCCACTGTTCGGAATAACGGACATTAGGAGTAAAGCCGATCAGTTCGCAAATCCTGGTCCGAAGCGCTTCGTTCAATCCGAAAAGCGTGCCGTCATGTCCGTTCATCATCACTTCGCGAATGTCGTCGATGTAAAACTCATAGAACGGCGAATTGCCATAGTAGGTTGCCAGCGAGTAAAGATGCTGGTGCATCCAGTTCCCGTGGTCGCTCAGCCGGACGGTGCGGATGGGAGTCCGTGGTCGGTTCCCCTTCACCACATTGATGCTCAGCACCTGCGGACCCTGATTGGTGGCTATTACGCAACGGTTCCGGAGCGTTTGCTTTACATAGAACTCGTTCGCCTCGATGACCGCCTCGTCGGCATGAAACAAGGCGGCATAATAGGAAACGGGTGCCAGATAGGCTGTCGGCAACAGGATAGACATCAGTCAGTTTTTTAGATGTTCAGCACTCCCTTGAAGAGACGGTCCCATCGCCAGTCTCCGGATTCCGGATCTATCGAAATCCAGATGAACAATGGTGTACCTACAATGTGATCTTCGGGCACAAAGCCCCAGAACCGGGAATCGGCACTGTTGTCGCGGTTATCGCCCATCATCCAATAGTAATCCATCCGGAACTGATAGGTCGATGTCTTCTCGCCGTTCACATAATAGTTGCCTTCCGCATCGGAAGTCAGGGTATTGCCTTCGTAAACACGGATGCATCGGCCGTAAAGGGCCTCGTTTTCAGGCGAAAGCGTAATCTGAGCACCCTTCTTCGGAATCCACAGCGGACCGAAGTTGCTGGCCTTCCAGCTGAACAGCGGACTGTGCGGGAAGATGCCGTAATAGCCCTCCAGTTCGCCCGGCATCGTGATAATCCACGAAACCTCCTTCTTCTGCGCTACCTTTTCAGCCTTGGCTGCCGTGAGGTTCACCTGATAAAGGTGGTTGAACTTGCCGCTCACGCTGTCCGGCTCGAAGCCGAGCACCTGTGCCACATAGGACAGCTCGTTGCCCGTAATCTCGTAAACATCCGGATTGACGTTGGGTCCGCCTTTGGTATAAACGCCCAGATTCTTCCAGAATGTTGTGGTGATGACCGATACCGGACTGCTGGTATAAACCAGATACAGCTGCTGCATCTCAACGGGATTATCCAATGGCTTTCCATCGATGAACACCTGACGGTCAACGATCTGCAGGGTCTCGCCAGGCAATCCGATGCAACGCTTTACGTAATTCTCACGACGGTCTACAGGACGGCAGAAAACACGTCCTACGTTACGCTCAAACTGCGCTTCTGTCATTCCCTGTACCCCCATCAGCTGCTCTTTGGCCTGATAGTAATCCTGCGTGGGGAACTTCTCCATGATGCTGTCGCCCATCGGATAGTTGAAAACGACAATATCGTTGCGCTTGACCTGCCTCAGACCCGGCATACGGTCGTAAGCAACCTGCGGGTGCTCCAGATAACTCTTGCCTAAATCGTGACCGAAGAACGAAATGGTATGCTGGAATACCGGCAACGATAGCGGAGTCATCGGAACACGCGGACCGTAATGATATTTGCTCACCAGCAGATAATCGCCCGCCAGCATGCTCTTCTCAAGCGATGTGGTAGGTATCTGGAAATTCTGGAAGAAGAAGTTCTGCAAAACCCAGACAGCCACAATGGCGAACACGATGGCATCGACCCAGCTCATTACCTGACGAAGGAAACCGTTCTTAATGCTTCGCCACCAGTCCCAGGGAATATAGTGTGTCCAATAGGCATCGACAATGAATGGAAGCAGCACTAAAGGCCATCCGGAAAGCATCCAGACACAAAACAGCAGGACGCCCACCACAAGCAGCGCACACTTAATCTTATCTCCCCAAGTCATTTTGCGACCCGGGCCACGCTTGATACCGGAATTATTTGTATCTTTTTCGGACATAATCGGTTTGTATTCGAAATCAATGAATGATTGTAATCAAAAAATGATTGATGGATTAAAGCCTGACGGTCAGAACTTCATCAGATCGGTCATCGTGTACACGCCTTTCTTGCCGTCTCCCATCCACTCGGCTGCCACAACGGCACCCAGGGCAAAACCACGGCGGGACTTGGCTGAATGGGTCATCGTGATGGTGTCCACTTCACTGTCGTACACTACCGTATGAATGCCGGGAACTTCTCCGCGACGGAATGCCACAACCTCAAGTTCTTCGGCATTATGCGACTGGAACGAGGTTCCGGCATCGGCATTGCGGGCCACATCGACGCTCTCGTCTTCATGCTGCCAGATGCAGGCGGTTTCTTTCCAGTCCTGTTTCCGGTCCAGATTGTCCGTAATGGCTTCGGCTATGGTGATAGCGGTTCCTGAAGGTGAATCGAGTTTGTGGATATGATGGGTTTCCTGAAGTGTCACATCGTACTGAGGATACTGATTCATGATGCGGGCAACATATTTCTGCATGGCAACAAACACGTTGACGCCGATTGAAAAGTTGGATGCCCAGAACAGACTTCCGCCGGCTTTCTCAACATCGGCCTTTACCTGCGGCAGCTTATCGTACCAGCCGGTACTGCCCACTACAACAGGCACTCCTGCAGCCAAACATCTGGCAACATTGCCTAAGGCTGTTTTGGGAGTCGTAAACTCGATGGCGACATCGGCAGACTTGAACGCGGGACTCTCAAAATCCTGCTGATTATCCACATCGATGGCACATACTACTTCGTGTCCGCGACTGATGGCTATCTCTTCGATGATATGACCCATTTTGCCATACCCGATCAAGGCTATCTTCATGTTGTTTTACGTTTTGACGTTTGTTTCAATTCCACTTTGCACAATGCCTTTAGGGGCATTTTACCTCGCAAAGATACATTTTTTTTTTCAAATTTGCTCCGAAAAGGCTAAAAATTAAAGAAAAATAGCATCTTTTTGAGTCTTTTCTTCTTCTATGTTGCAACTTTTATATAATTTTGCATTGGATTTCTTTAATTATTCTTCATTCAAGTCTGAACAACCATTCTGTAACCGTTATGGAAGAATTGATGTACTACGTATGGCAGCAACGCCTGTTCTCTTCGATCGTAACACTCGATGAAACTCCGATTGAAATCATCAATCCGGGGGTCAGGAATCTGGATGCCGGACCGGATTTCTTCAACGCCAAAGTCAAAATCGGAAACATGGTCTGGGCCGGAACGGTGGAGATGCACGTAAAGGCCAGCGACTGGTTCAAGCACAATCACCACAAGGACCGTGCTTACGACAATGTGATTCTTCATGTGGTTCTGACCGCCGATGCCGTCATTCTGCGTCCAGGCTCATCGGAACCGATCCAGACCGTTCTGATGCGTATTCCCCAGGAAGTAATGCAACGGTATCAGACGCTGACTGCCAGTCAGCCTTATTCGTTTTCGGCCATACGCTGCGCTCAGCGTATTCCCGAAATTCCTTCCATCGAAGTTACTGCCTGGGAGGACAGACTGGCTGCCGATCGCCTGGAGGCAAAGGTTCATCGGGTTCGCGATCTGATTGAAGATCGGAAAGAATCGTGGCAAGAGGCTCTGTACGTTATCCTGTGCCGTAGTTTGGGAACGGGGGTTAACAGCGATGCCTTCGAACGGTTGGCCCGATCGCTTCCCTACAGTTTTATCCAAAAACATCTTGACCAGCCATTGCAGGTGAAGGCTCTCCTTTGGGGACAGGCGGGCATCATTCCTCCCGAACTGTCCCGTCTGCAACAGGAATACGATTTCTTACGGGCCAAATTCCAACTGACACCTATGCATCCCTCCGTCTGGAAACGCTCCAGCCTGCGACCTTTAGCGTCGCCCGAAAATCGGCTGCATGCACTGATGCTGCTGATTTGCACCCATCAGGATCTGCACAACGAGATCCTGGAGGCCAAAGATATTCTTTCCCTCCAGAAAATCTTTATCATCCCTAAATTCATCGGAGTACAAACCGCAAACTCACTGATCATCAACGCAGCCATCCCTATCATCCGGGCATACGGACTTTGGCAGGCCGATGACGAAATCTGCGAACGCGCCTTCGATTTGCTTGTGCAGCTTCCTGCCGAATCGAACCGTTATATGGATTATTGGCTGAAGGCAGGCGTACCCATAAGGAATGCGTTCGACTCACAGGCCCTGCTGCAACTGTATCGGGAATATTGCGAACCGCACAAGTGCATGAACTGCCGATTCGGATGCTGGTTCGTCAGAAACAAGGAATAAAATAACGGGAAATAAACAAAAAGACGGCTCCTTCCGAGTCGTCTTTTTTCATATCTTCAGTAAAGAAAATCACCTTACTTTCTGGATGGTCTCAGCCTGTCTGCCGATGCCAGCAGCGCAATATCGTACATCACTCCGCGCCATGCCATCAGGCAAGCAAAGAAACTTACTGCAGGCATCGCATACAGCACAAACGAGGCATCGAACGAAACCTCTGAAACATAGCCCGACAATTCCAATGCCTTCGATGCCAGATCCTTGGTTGCCTGAACCTCGAACAGAAAGAAATACGCATAAAACAAGACATCCAGAATAGCGGTATAAACCAGGATTCTCGTCTGCAGCTTGCGTTTCCTGTACAGGAAAATGCACACCAATGGCAATAAGAACATCACCAAAAGCAAAACCAGCAATCCGTAGCGCATTTCATCGAGCACAACTCCGTCCGTAACGCTGGTAACGCCCAACGCCGATACATCGAAGAATGCATCCGCAGACGCAACGGTCCCTAACGGAGAAATCAGCATCATAAGAATGGCTATGACGCTGGCTAACATATAAACGGTCTGTATGCGTTGGAGCATGACTTTAGAAGCTCATCTGAGGCTGGTTGTCCTGTTCAGCCTGCTGTGGCTGGTTCAGACGCCAATATACATTACCTTCGCGATACTCCTGTGTTGCAATCAGGGTCGGTTTCGGCAACTTCTCGTAATAACGGCTGATCTCAATCTGCTCGCGGTTCTCTACCACCTCATCAAGATTATCGTTGGAAGTAGCAAATTCCTGCAGTTTCTTGTCCAGATCATGCTTCATCTCTGAAGAGATCTGATTTGCACGAAGGGCAATAATCTCGACTGTTTCATAGATGTTGCCCGTATCTTCAGCAAGACTGATCACATCCTGTGTAATCGTATTACCCGGAGCATTTGTTTTCTTGTAATCCATAATTGTATTCGTATTAATATTTTAATTTCCAACTGGTTTAACTAAGCCTGTAAACGGCTATTCTCCATATTCGGCCATCTTCTTCTGTATCTTATCATACATCTTGCGGGTTTCCTTCAGATAAACAGTTTCCGGGAACTCATTGATGAAGGTAAAATACTCATCGAAAGCCTGACGATATCGTTCTTCCTCTTTTTCGGCAATACTGTTAACCGCAGCTTCGTACCTTGCCTTAAAGATCAGGAATCCAAGGTCCTCGCGATATTTTGAAAAAGGATAATCGTCCTGGGCATTTCGTGCAGTAATAACTGCCGACTCATAATTGTTGCCCATATAAGTACCCAGATCCAGATAAAGTTTAGCACTCAGGTACTCTTTATAGCAAAGACGGTCACTCAATTCAATACGCATAACCGTGGCACTGTCGGCCAACTGCGTACGGGGATACAGATCAATGAAACTGTCCAATTCCTTGATTGCCTTTTTTGTCACTGTCTGATCCAATCTGGCATCAGGAGAGTCTTTATAATCTCCATAAGCCAGATTAAACCGGCACTCCTGTACCTTGGCACCCCTCGGATAATTGTTCACATAGCGCAGGAAATACTCACTTGAAGAAACATAATCGTGCAGGTTAAAGTAACTCATAGCCAACAGGTACAAAGCCTCCTCTGCCTTCTCTGTTCCCCTGTAAATAGGAACAACATCGGTTAAAAGAGTAGAAGATTTTGTATATTTCCCCTGCTCATAGTACATCTTGGCATATTCGTACTTTTCGTCGACATCTGCGTTCTTTAAGACCTTACTGTACTCACTGCAACCAGTGAACAAAGGCCAAAGAAGCAACAATCCAAGTAGTATCTTATTCAACTGCATTATTTCTTTGATTTGATGAATTCTGACCATTACGGCCAAAATAACGGCGCAAATATAGCGCTTTTTTTTGAGATAACCAAATTTTATTGGCATTTGTTAAGAAAACTCTATACATTTGAAAGAATTTTAACGTTCTGCATGCCAATTTAAAGCGAAAAGAAGAACACAAAATAACAAATAGACTTTTTAGTTGATTTCGAAAAGTGCGAAATGTACTATAAAATTTTTTAGTAGCTTCTGAACTTTTCGGAAGCAACTATAATCCTTTATGGTAGCTTTCGAAAAAGGCGAAATGTACTATAAAATTTTATGGTTGCTTTCGCTTCAGGCGAAACGAGCTAAAATTCATTTTAGTTGCCATCGACTAAAATTTTGGCAGGATCCAATCATTTTACCTTCCATCGACAAAACTTTTAGCAGGTCCCAACCTTTTGACCTGCCACCGACACTGTCAGCGCGAGGTCAAATGATTCGGACCTGCTTACCGGCGAATCAGCGAAAGCCGCCCAACATCTGAGCAATGTTGGAAGCGGCAAAAAAAGAGGAGTCCTGAATCCAGAACTCCTCCTGTAAGGTGGCCGCCCACCGTCATTATTTCGTTGAAAGCGTCCACAAAAAAAGGAACCCCATCGGAGTTCCCTTTTGTAAGGTGGCCGCTTCCTACTCTCCCGCGTTGGCAGTACCATCGGCGTAGCAAGGTTTAACTTCTCTGTTCGGAATGGTAAGAGGTGGAGCCCTTGCGCTATAACGGCCTTACTATGGAAAGCCTTTCAGCTTTCAATGGTTGGCCCGGTGAACT
>JAGBQS010000263.1 GCA_017632695.1 Bacteroidales bacterium | reverse complement strand
GAGCTGAAGTTGCCGAGCTATGTGAAGAAGGATGTGCTCGCCGCGCGCGGTATCCCCTACGTGCAGACCACCGACCTCGAGGGCGCGATGCCGCAGCTTGACATCCTCTATATGACCCGTGTGCAGCGCGAACGCTTCAGCGACCCGCGCGAGTACGAACAGGTGAAGAATGTGTACTGCCTGCGCCGCTCGATGCTGGAGAACGCCAAGCCTAACCTGCGCGTGCTCCACCCGCTGCCCCGCGTGAACGAGATTGCCTACGATGTGGACGACAGCGACAAGGCCTACTACTTCCAGCAGGCTCAGAACGGTCTGTATGCCCGTCAGGCTATCATCTGCCGGATGCTGAACATCCCGGTTTAAGTGTGTATAAAAGCTAATCAAGACAAACAAAATACAGTTTCCAATGGCAAAGAAAGAATTGGAAGTGTCGGCCATCGCCAACGGCACCGTTATTGACCATATCCCCGCCGACGTCACCTTCAAGGTGGTGCAGGTCCTGAACCTCTACAGCCATCCGGGCGCCATCACCATCGGCACGAACCTGGAGAGCAAGACGCTCGGCAAGAAGGGCATCATCAAGGTGTCGGACCGCTACCTGACCGACGAGGAAATTGGACGGCTCAGCGTAGTCGCCCCGAACGTGACTCTGAACATCATCAGGGATTATCAGATTGCTGAAAAGAAATATGTTCAGTACCCGAAACAGATTATCGGCGTTGTGAAATGCTCCAATCCGAAATGCATCACCAACCACCAGCCCGTAGCCACCAAGATGGAGGTGTTCAACATGAACCTGAAATCCTTGCGCTGCGTGTACTGCGAGCGCGTGATGCAGCACGATGAGATAGAATTACTTTGATTATTAACAAACGGAAATTAATGACATTTGAAGAATTGGGCATCATGCCCCCGCTGCTCAGAGCCATCGAGGAGATGGGTTACGAGCAACCAATGCCTATCCAGGAACAGGCCATCCCGGTTGTACTCAACCAGGGGCGCGACCTGGTAGGACTCGCTCAAACCGGTACCGGCAAAACGGCCGCATTCGGTCTGCCGCTGCTGCAGAAGGTGGACCTCGTCCCGGTGTACAGCGAATATCAGATTAAGAAAGACTGGAAAACAGGCAAATGGATGGATCCGGAGGACGCACCGCAGCCGCAGGCACTTATCCTGGCTCCTACCCGCGAGCTCTGCCTCCAGATTGCCAGCGACCTGCAGGACTACGCCAAGTACCTGAAGGGCATCGCCATCCTGCCGGTGTACGGCGGATCGAGCATCGGCAGCCAGATAGGCCAGCTTAAACGCGGCGTACATGTGGTGGTAGCTACCCCGGGACGCCTCATCGACCTGGTGGAACGCGGCGCCTGCACCCTCGGCAATGTGAATACGCTGGTGCTGGACGAAGCGGACGAAATGCTGAGCATGGGCTTCCAGGAGGACATCGAGACCATCCTGAAGAGTATCCCTTCGGACCACCGCACGATGCTGTTCAGCGCCACCATGCCGAAGCCGATTGCGGAGATTGCCAAGAAGTACATGACGGATCCGGTGGAAATCACCATCGGCCACAAGAACGAGGGTGCCGCCAACGTGAACCATGTGTACTACCTGGTACACGCCAAGGATAAGTACGCCGCCCTGAAGCGCATCGTGGACTATTATCCGAACATCTACGGCATCATCTTCTGCCGCACGAAGGCCGAAACGCAGGAAATTGCCAAGAACCTGATGGACGAAGGCTACAACGCCGACGCCCTGCACGGCGACCTGAGCCAGGAACAGCGCGATCTGGTGATGCGTAAGTTCCGCACCCGCCACCTGCAGCTCTTAGTGGCTACGGATGTGGCTGCACGCGGTCTGGATGTGGACGACCTGACGCACGTGATCAACTACGGTTTGCCGGACGATGTGGAGGTATATACCCACCGCAGCGGACGTACAGGACGTGCCGGCAAGAAGGGCACATCGATTGCCATTGTGCACATCAAGGAACGCCGCAAGCTGAAGGACATCGAGCACATCATCGGCAAGGAGTTTGCCAAAGGCCAGATCCCGACTACGGAGCGCATCATCGAGAAACAGCTGTTCGGTCTGGCCGACCGCCTGGAAAAGGTGGAGGTGAAGGAAGAGGAAATCGAGAAGTACCTGGATCCGGTTGCCAAGAAACTGGGCTGGCTGACCGGCGAGGATCTGCTGAAACGTATCGTCAGCCTGGAGTTCAACCGTCTGCTGGAGTTCTACAAGGATTCGGCCGAACTGGATATTCCCGAGGAACGTCCCAAGCGCGAAAAGGCCGACCGCAGCCAGGCACGCAACGCCTCGTATGCCCGCGAGTACAAGGGTAGCGAGACGCAGGCCGAACCGGGCTTTACCCGCCTGTTTGTGAACCTCGGCAAGCGCGACGGTATCTTCCCCAAGCAGCTCATCGGCCTGATGAACTCGCTGGTTCACCACCGTATCGAGATGGGACGCATCGACCTGCTTACCAACTTCAGCTATTTTGAAGTGCCTGAAAAGGATGCCCGGTTTGTCATCAAGGATATGACCGGTGCCGACTGGAACGGACGTCAGGTGATTGTTGAGAAAGCGGATTCGGCTAAACCCCACGAGGGCAAGTCCCGTGCCGCCAAGCCCGAAGGCGAAGTGCCTTTTGCCAAGTTCCGCAAGGATGCAAAAGGTAAGGACGCTAAAGGCAAGGAACGCAAGGAGCGCCAGCCGCGCGAAACCCGCAGCAGCAAGCCGAAAGGCAAGACCCGCAAATGATTGTTAACTTTTAATTTTTCAACAGAATGAAATTACGCAATATCGTTATGGCATCAGCATTAGTGTTGACTACGGCATGTACAAGCGAAAAGCAGGACGTACAGCCGGCTAACAACTGGAGTGTGGACCGCTTTGCCGACATCGAGGTGCTCAGGTACGAAGTGCCTGCCTTCGAGCAGCTCAGCCTGCAGCAGAAGACGCTGGTTTATTACCTCACCGAAGCTGCCCTTTGGGGCCGCGACATCCTGTGGGACCAGAACTGCAAGTACAATCTTGCCATCCGCAACCTCTGCGAGGCTGTGTACCAGAACTATCAGGGCGACAAGGCAGACCCGCAGTGGAAGGCCTTCGAGCAGTACATGAAGCAGATCTGGTTTGCCAACGGCATCCATCATCATTACAGCAACGCCAAGTTCCAGCCGGGCTTTACGCAGGAGTGGTTCGACAGCCAGCTGAGTGCGCTACCTGAGGAACTGGCCGTTGAGCTTTCGGCCAAGTGCAACGGTCTGGAAGGCATCGATGCCGCCATGTTCGACTCGACCTGCCTGCGCATAAAGACGAACCAGGCCGACGGCGTTGACCTGATTCAGACTTCGGCCAACAACTACTACGGCGAAGGTGTGACCCAACAGGAAGTGGAAAACTACTACGCCAAGCTGAAGAACCCGAAGGACCAGACGCCTGTGATGTTCGGCCTTAACTCGAAGATGGTGAAGGAGAACGGTAAGCTGGTGGAGAAGACCTACAAGGTGGGCGGTCTGTACGGCGCTGCCATCGGGAAGATTGTGGAGAACCTCGAAC
Source organism: Bacteroidales bacterium (assembly GCA_017632695.1). GTDB lineage: Bacteria > Bacteroidota > Bacteroidia > Bacteroidales > UBA3663 > Liminaster. The sequence continues at coordinate 6,103 of JAGBQS010000263.1, read as the reverse complement.
TGGCTGCCCCTTATGCCGAGAACGTACAGCAGAAGAAGGTGATTGCCGACCTGATTCAGTACTACCGCAGAGGCGACCTGAAGGATTTTGATACCTACTCGATCGACTGGGTGAAGGACCTGCAGAGCAAGGTGGACTTCATCAACGGCTTCATTGAGAGCTACGGCGACCCGCTGGGTCTGCGCGGTGCCTGGGAGGGTATGGTGAACTTCAAGGATTCGGCCAACACGGCACGCACCGAAATCGTATCGGCCAATGCCCAGTGGTTTGAGGATCACTCGCCCATCGACGACCGCTTCCGCAAGCCTGTGGTGAAGGGCGTTACCGCCAAGGTCATCACCGCCGCCATCCTGGCAGGCGACAGCTACCCGTCGACCCCGATCGGCATCAACCTGCCGAACTCGAACTGGATCCGCGCACAGCACGGCTCGAAGTCGGTGAGCATCGATAACATCACTGCTGCCTACGATGCCGCTGCCGCCGGCAACGGATTCGGCGAGGAATTCATGTGGAGCGACGAGGAGGTACAGCGCGCCAAGCAGTATGCCCACTACGTGGATAACATCCATACCGACCTGCACGAGTGTCTGGGGCACGGCAGCGGACAGCTGCTGCCCGGCGTTGATCCGGATGCCCTGAAGGCTTACGGCAGTACCCTCGAAGAGGCCCGTGCCGACATCTTTGCCCTCTATTACATGGCCGACCCGAAACTGGTGGAACTGGGCGTGATGCCGAACACCGAAGCCTACAAGGCCGGCTACTACCAGCAGATGATGAACGGTCTGATGACGCAGCTGGTGCGCATCATTCCGGGCGACAACCTGGAGGAAGCCCACATGCGTAACCGCGCCCTGATTGCCTACTGGACGCTGGAGCGCGCCAAGCAGGACGAAGGCACTCCTGCCCTGGAGTTTGCCAGGAAGGACGGCAAGACTTATGTCCGCATCAACGACTACGACAAGCTCCGCCAATACTTCGGCGAACTGCTGGGCGAGTTGCAGCGCATCAAGAGCGAGGGCGACTTCGAGGCCGGCCGCAAGCTGGTGGAGACCTACGGCGTAAAGGTGGATCCTGAACTGCATGCCGAGGTGCTGGCCCGCTACAAAAAGCTGAACATCGCTCCGTACAAGGGCTTTGTGAACCCGCGCTACGAGCTGGTGAAGGATGCCGAAGGCAACATCATGGACGTGAAGATCATTTACGGTTCGGAAACGTATCCGGAGCAGATGCTTCGCTATGGTCGACAGTATTCTGCTCTCTGATATACACGCACACTTCCGCCGTCTGCGGAACGGTGAGGTAGCGGACAACCTGCTGGCGCAGGGAATCCGTTACCGGCTGGCGTGGGGTCTGGAAAGCTACCGGCTGAAAGACATTGCCGCACTTTACACCCCCGATGCCGAACTGGCCGAAACGCTCTGGAAGGAGGATGTGCGCGAGTCGAAGATGCTTGCCACCCGCCTCTACCCCGTCGGACAGATGACACCCGAAACAGCCGAAAGGTGGAGCCGGGAGATTCCATATGCCGAAATCGCCGATCAGGCCTGCATGAACCTGTTTGCACGGCTGCCCTTTGCCCGGCAGCTGGCTCTGGGGTGGCTGAAGGGTTCCCCGATGCAGCAGTACTGCGCCCTGCAGCTGCAGCTGCGTCTGGAGTTTGCGGAACCGGAATTCCGGAAGAAGGCTCAGGAGATAATGGCCGATTACAGCCAGCCAGCCTGGCTGCGTGCGGCAGCATTGAGGATTGAACATGAAACAGGACGAGATACTCCAACGGCGTGACAAGATCATCAGCCGCCTGCAACTCAAGCCGGACCTTGGTGAAGGACTTGAGGAAGCTGCCCGGATACTGAAAAAGTACCTGAAGGAACGGCACATGAACTCGACGCCCGAACGGGAGTTCATCCTCTGGACCGTGTATCATGTGGATACTCCCTTCGATGTGGACGCCCTTCATGAACTGGTGTGCCAGTACCGGGCGCGGGTGTGCCGCACCACTGTTTACAACAACCTGATGCTGTTTGCCGAAGCCGGCGTGGTATCCAGGTTCCAGCCTTTCCCGAACGGCACGCAGTACTTCGAGAAGAACATCCGTCAGAAACCGCACGGATACCAGGTGTGCCGCCGGTGCGGCTCGATCAAGCCGCTTTCGCTCAGCGAGGTGACACCTATAGTCCACAGCCAGCTGAACAAGACCTTCCACCTGTCGCAGTTCTGCCTGTATGCCTTAGGGTTGTGCAAGACGTGCTACAACACGGAACGGCGCGAGGTGAAGGAGCACGACAGACAATGGCAGGCGGACAAGGAATCGAAATCGAAACAGAAACAGAAACAGAAACAGAAACGTTCAAATAAGAAAAAATAATCATTCAAAAACTAATACAATATGTCGAAAGTTGACGTTCTCCTCGGGCTCCAGTGGGGCGACGAGGGCAAAGGCAAGGTTGTCGACGTGCTTACCCCACGATACGACATTGTGACTCGTTTTCAGGGCGGACCGAATGCAGGTCATACCCTTGAGTTTGACGGACAGAAATACGTGCTGCGCAGCATTCCTTCGGGTATCTTCCAGGGAGGCAAGCTGAACATTATCGGCAACGGCGTTGTGCTGGATCCGCTCCTGTTCATGAAAGAGGCTATGGAACTGGCTCAGAGCGGTCACGACCTTACCCAGCGTTTGCAGATTTCGAAGAAGGCACACCTCATCCTGCCAACCCACCGTCTGCTTGACAAGGCCAACGAAGCTGCCAAAGGCAAGGCCAAGATCGGCACCACCGGCAAAGGCATCGGCCCTACGTACACGGACAAGGTTTCGCGTAACGGTGTGCGTGTAGGCGATATTCTGGATAACTTCGAGCAGAAATATGCTGCCGCCAAACAGCGCCACATCGAGATGATTGAGAGCCTGAACGACCTGGCCATCAAGAAAGGCGGCGAAGCCGTTTCCTTCGAGGGACTGGAGGAGCTCGAAAAGGAATGGATGCAGGACATCGAATACCTCAGGAAGTTCCGGTTCATCGACAGTGAGCACGTGATCAACAACCTCCTGAAAGAGGGTAAGAGTCTGCTTTGCGAGGGCGCTCAGGGCAGTCTGCTGGACGTCGACTTCGGCAGCTATCCTTTCGTTACCTCATCGAACACCGTATGTGCCGGCGCCTGCACGGGTCTGGGTATCGCACCCAATAAGATCGGTGAGGTGTTCGGTATCTTCAAGGCTTACTGCACCCGCGTGGGCAGCGGCCCCTTCCCTACCGAACTGTTCGACGAAACCGGCAAGAAGATCCGCGACCTCGGACACGAGTACGGTGCCGTTACGGGTCGTGAACGCCGCTGCGGCTGGATCGACCTGGTGGCTCTGCGCTACACCATCATGCTGAACGGCGTAACCCAGCTCATCATGATGAAGAGCGATGTGCTGGATTCGTTCCCGACCATCAAGGCCTGCACCTCGTACAAGGTGAACGGTGTGGAAACCCGCGAGTTCCCGTTCAGCATCGAGGAGAACATCGAGCCCCAGTACGTGGAGCTGAAGGGCTGGAACACCGACCTTACCCACTGCACGAAGGAGGAGGATTTCCCGCAGGAATTCAAGGACTACATCGCTTTCTTAGAGAAAGAGCTCGAGACTCCGATCACCATCCTTTCTGTGGGTCCTGACCGCGACCAGACCATTCTGCGCACCAAGTAAGACCGACACTTTTCAAACCCGGAAGAATTGGATTTCAACGTAATACTGATGACGATGGGGACATTGTTCCTCATCGTCATTGCCGGATATGCAAGCGGCAAGACCCACCTGATGAACCAGGCTTTCAGCAAGGGTCTGTCGTCGCTGATCATCAACCTGACGTGTCCGTCGCTGATCATCGCATCGACGATGGGCGACACGATGCCCGACCGCGCCCTGATCCTGCCGCTGTTAGGCATCGGATGCGTTACGTACGCCGTGCTGCTCCTGCTGGCCCGATTCCTGCCCAAGGTGCTGGGCATGCGGGGACCGGACGAAGGTCTGTACAGTTTCATGATGGCGTTCGGCAACGTAGGGTTTATCGGCTATCCGGTTGTCGATTCCATCTTCGGTCCGGAAGCCGTCTTCTATGCTTCGGTGCTGAACGTACCGAACACTATCGCCGTATTCATCTGGGGCTCGCAGTTCATTGCCGGCAAGGAAGCCGGCGGGAGCATCTGGCACCGGCTGCATTCGCCCGGACTGATCGGCACCTATCTTTCGATTCTGATTGTAGCCTTCCAGTGGCATTCGCCCCTGCTGATTTCGAAAGCCTGTACCCTGATCGGCAACATCACCGTACCGGGATCGCTCCTGATTATCGGCTACAGCATTTCGCAGATTCCCCTGAAACACATGACCGGTGGACCGAAGGTCTTCCTGATGACTCCCTTCCGGCTCCTGCTGTTACCGCTGGCTGTGTGGGGATTATTCCAGCTGCTCGACATGATTCCCGGCATCACCATCAACCAGACCTCGGTGGCTATCAACACCATCATCATTGCGATGCCGGTTGCCTCATTCGGCACCATCTTCTGCCTGAAGTACGGCAGGGATGAAACCGTTATGGCCCAGGGCACTTTCCTCACTACCCTGCTGGCAATGCTTTCCATCCCGCTCATTGCGTGGATGGTTTTGTAATTAGTGGGAGTTATAAGGAGTTAGCGGGAGTTAATGGGAGTTAACGGACAATACATTCTGCTGACGGAAATACGCAGCCAAACATCTACGTAGCCCAAACATTCGTCTGTTAACTCCACAAGCTTAGCCTGAAACTCCCGATAACCCCAATTAACTCCCAATACCTAACAGCCCAAACATTCGTCTGTTAACTCCACAGGCTTTAGCCTGTTAACTCCAGTTAACTCCCGATAACTTCTAACTTGAATAAGCTCAAAAAAGCGATTGGATGTGCAATAATTTGCACAAATCGGCCAAAAGAAGGTGAAAATTGTGTTATTTCGGGTCTAAAATTTGGTAATTCAGAGATAATTGAGTATTTTTGCAGCATTCTATTATACTCACAAACAATCGATAATTTGAATACTTGAATATGCTTGCCTGCCGTTTCAACCATATACTGCAATCTGCATTACTGTCAGTAGCCATCGTCATCGCCAGCATCCTTCCCCAATCGGGCAAGGCTGACAATCAGGTTATATACGTCTGCAACCGAGGCATCGCCGATCACGAGGCAGACACCTATACCGCCAACGGAAGAAGTTATCCGAAAGGCAGCGACGACAACGACGGCAAGACTCCGGAAACCGCAGTCCGCACCTTGAAGAAAGCATACGAACTGCTCAGAACCGAACAGCAGGGAGGTACGGCAGAAAACAACATCGTGGTAATCATGGGCAGTTATGCCGACCATGTTTTCCCAAGATATCTGGACGGAAACAAACAGATTGCCAATCCTGACTTTTTCGAGAAAGACCGTCCGGCAACCATCACCGGTTCGATGGACAGCATCCACAACGGACGTCTGCTGCTGGCCGGCGCCGCAGTTCCGCTGATGGCCGATACCCGATTCGAAAGGATATGCCTTCACGGGTCGATGGATATCAGTCTGGGAATTGCCGACAGGGTTTCCGTCTTCTCCAACAGCCACGAACTTGTCATGGGACAGGGCATCGACATTACCGGATACAGCATTGCCAAAGTTGACGATGACGAGATGGACAGCCGGCAGTTGCTCGCATTCTTCATTTATGGCGGACAAACGACCAGAAAGCAGAAACTTGCCTCATCGGAAAAGAATATCATCATCCATTCGGGATGCTTTGCCCGTGTGAATGCTTGCGGCCAGCCGCTGGAAATCGTCGGCGGTAAGATCGGAGACGTTTACGGTGGCAGTTATATCGGAGCAGCCAAGACCGATACCTGGGTTACGGTTCGCGGAACTGCCAGAATCCAGAACCTCTATGGAGGCAGCACGCGAGGTCCGCTGACCGGAAGCACTCACATCACCGTTCTGAGCGGTTACATCGAAAACGTCTACGGCGGCTCGAAAGAAAGCAATATTTCGGGCGAAACCTATGTAACCTTCGGCAAACCCGGTGACCCGGACAAGACCAACAGCCAGATCTTTATCGG
>JAGBQS010000262.1 GCA_017632695.1 Bacteroidales bacterium | reverse complement strand
TGGCAGCTGCTATTGGCAAAACTGCCGCATCGACGGTGGCGGCGACACGGTGCTGGGACGTGGTCCGTCGTTCTTCAACCACTGTACGCTAACCAGCTACGGGGCCTTCATGTGGATACGCAACACGGAAGAGAACCACGGCAACGTGTTTGTTGACTGCCACTTCAAGGGACTTTCGGAGTATGCTGAGTTGGGCCGTCTGCCCGACAACAAGGGAAAGAACTATCCACACGCCGAGTGCGTATTGCTGAACTGTACACTTGAAAACATCCCTGCCGCAGGATGGGGACGAATCGATGAAACGGCAAAGACTGCCACCATCCTGGAGTTCAATAGCCACGACATCGAGGGAAATCCTGTCGACGTCAGCAAGCGTCATCCGCTGATGCGCCAACTCGATCCCATCCTCGACGCCGAGCTTATCGGCAAGTATTCAGACTGCCGATGGGTGCTAAGCCGGAAATGATAGAGAAAGTGTTCTTTTTTGTAAATAATTCCCGTATCGCTTGGTGGTACGGGTATTTTTATGTATCTTTGCGGCTGAAATTTATTGGTCCCGATATGAAGATTTCAAAATTTGTTACTGCCGCCTTCTTGGCAGTTATAGTGAGTAATGTATCAGCGCAGAAAAGTCCTGTGGGCATCGTCAGCGTGCAGGATTCTGTGAAAAGTGTACAGGTTGGCGTGATCTCGTCGGTTGCCACGGATGGTGGTCACGGCTTGCAATTGTCGGGCGTTTCAAACGCATCGGCACAGACCTTCAACGGCTTGCAGCTGAGTGGTGTCAGCAACATCACCAACGGCATGGACCGCGGTCTGCAGCTATCAGGCCTTCTGAACGTGTCGGAAGCTATAAGGTGTTATGAAGATCATCAATACATAAAATAATGGCAAAGGATTGCTTTACATTCAAGCAATTCGTTGTATATCAGGACCGTTGCGCCATGAAGGTGGGAACCGATGGGACGCTTCTCGGGGCCTGGGCTGCGATGGAACGGCCTGACGGACGGGTTCTGGACATCGGCACAGGTACCGGACTGATGGCCTTGATGATGGCTCAGCGGTATCCTGCGGCCCGTGTGACGGCTATCGATATCGACCAAGCGGCTGTAGAACAGGCTGCGGACAATGTGATGAAATCGCCCTTTGCAGACCGGATTGAGGTGTGTCAGGCGGATGTGAATACGTTTGAGGCGGGAGAGGGATATGATGCCATTGTCTGCAATCCGCCGTTTTTCAACAACGCCTTGATCTGTCCTGACAACCAACGGACGCAGGCGCGGCACACGTTATCGCTCAGTTACCAGCAACTGATGTCAGCTGCCTATAGACTATTAGACGATGCAGGGCTGTTTTCGGTAATTATCCCGAATGATTTTTTTAAACAATTGGAAAGTGAAGCCCATCTGGCTGGTTTCTTCCTTTCGCGTGTCTATGGGGTAAGGACAATTACCGGAAAACCTATTAAGCGATACTTGATAGAATTAAGAAAACATCCTGATAAAAAATTCGTTAAAAATGACGTTTTGATAGAAGTTTCGCCAAACATCTGAAGTAATTGGTATCGTGAACTGACGAAGGATTTTTATATCAAATAAGGTATATATGAAGGTTACAATTTTGCAGACAGATATAAAGTGGGGGAGTCCTAAGGTAAATATCGAACGTGCTGAGCAGCTTATGGGGCAAGCGCCGGATTCCGACCTCTATATTTTACCCGAAATGTGGAGCACCGGCTTTGCGACGGAACCGTTTGGTATCGCTGAGGAAGAATCGGTGTCGGTGGCGCTGGAATGGATGAAATCGAAAGCCCAAGCGCTGCATTGCGCCATCTGTGGCAGTCTGGCGATACGCGTGGACTGGACATACAGAAACCGACATTATTTTGTGGATGGCAGAAATAAGGTGGTAACATATTATGATAAACACCATCTTTTCTCATATGGTCATGAGGATCAGTATTACACGCCGGGGGATAGCCATACTGTCGTCAGATACGAAGGATTCAGATTTCTGCTTGTAACATGTTATGATCTGCGTTTTCCCGTATGGAGCCGTTATAGCGACCAATATCCGTATGACGCCATCATCTGTGTGGCTAACTGGCCGGAAAGCCGCCAGAATGCCTGGCAGATTCTGACGCGTGCAAGGGCCATCGAGAATCAGGCGTATCTGATCGGTTGTAATCGTGTTGGCAATGACATCTATAATCATTATCGTGGTTGCAGCACGATTATCAGCCCAATTGGCAAGACATTGGCGAGGTGCAAATCAAACGTACCTGATACCGCGTCATTTTTGCTGGATTTGGAATCACTCAAGCATTCGCGTACGAAATTCAAAGTTTTGGAAGAGAGAGATTGGCGTTAACCCAAACGTTGGAGAATAATGTTGCGAAATAGCGACATTGGTACTATAATAATAAGGTATTCTTAGATTTTTCGAGAATCAGCATTATGATAAATAATACTTTTTTTAGAAAATATTCTGCAAAAAGTTTGGTCATTTCGCAAAAAGTGAGTACCTTTGCACCCGCTTAAGAAAAGGATGCACCCGTAGCTCAGTTGGTAGAGCACCTGACTCTTAATCAGGGTGTCCAGGGTTCGAGCCCCTGCGGGTGTACTTTTGGGTAAAGAGGGATTGCCGAAATGGCTCAGTTGGTAGAGCAACGCATTCGTAATGCGTAGGTCCCCGGTTCGAGTCCGGGTATCGGCTCCCTAAAGATTGGATTCAGGAATCGGCGGAATTAGCACATCGGTAGTGCACGGGCTTCCCAAGCCTGGGAGGCGGGTTCGATTCCCGTATTCCGCTCCCTAAATAAAAAGGTCTGCAAATAGTTGCAGGCCTATTATTTT
>JAGBQS010000261.1 GCA_017632695.1 Bacteroidales bacterium | reverse complement strand
TTCAACGCCGAAGAACGGGCTCAGATCCTGCACCAGCTCGTCCGACACCGGGATGACGCAGGTTGCCCCTTTCATGGCATCCTGTAGCAATGATTTAGCCCATAAGTGTTTCTCCCACGTCGGACCGAAATCTTTTTTATAAAGGATGGAACTCAGATGCTCGGTGATGAAATAAGGAATTTCCTCCTGCTTCCCGATCTGTTGGGCCGCCACCCCTGCCCATTTCGAACAATGGGCATGAATCACATCCGGACGGCCGTAACGCACCTTATAGTCCTTATACATGGACAGTACGCGCTTCACCCACCGCTCTTCGTTGAACCGCACCAGTTTCGGCACACCATGAATAAACGACCTGTAGCAGTCCACGTTATCCATCCGTTCCCACCGGCGGCCACGGGGAGCTTTTAAATAAAAGGCCCGGTCAATAGTCATGGCCAGCTGTGTACAGGATAGGATACGGACCTCGTGACCGATATTCTTCAGCGCACGTGCCTGCTCCAGACAGAACTCTCCGCCATGTGGCGGAAAGAAGGAAGGAATTTCTAATATATGCATCTGATCAATAAGCTAAACAGTTTATATTTCAGTTCCGGATGCGGACGCAAGGGGAAATACCCCAAATCACGTAAGATCTGCACTGCCTCCTTCCTGAAATCCTTCCGATGGTGCTGCCGATGCAGCAGACGGATCAGGTCTACACACAGATAATCCATCTTAAACTGCAGGTAAGGACGCGCATCTTCGTGGTCTTTCTGATAATCGTCAAGGGTCCGAATAACCGTCAACATGTTCCGGATCTTTAATTCCTGTTTGGATTTGTCGGTCGTTGTGGTAATACTCTCCGGCCGAGAATAACGATAATAGAAGTTCACATCCAATGCCACAAAACTGTCTGCTAACAGGAAGCACATCGGTGTCCATTCCTCGTCTTCATGAAAAATACCCTTATGAAAACGCAACCCCGCTAATTCCAGAAATTCACGACGGTACAGATAGGCCCATGCGCAAGGCATCAGATTCCGGTCTTTCATGAACTCTCTTGCAGGAGAAATCTTTTTCCCGTACGGAGGAACATACCGGCGATAAGGTTTCAAACCATTGTCTGATACCTGTTGCACATTAATACCGATCAAGTCAATGGATTCGCGTTCCAGCCGATCAAAAGGGAACAGTGAAGCCCCTTGGGTATTGATGGCATCATCGGCATCCACAAAACAGATATATTTTCCTGTAGCAACTGCCAGTCCCTGATTACGGGCTGCGCTCAGTCCCTGATTCGGCTGATTCAGGCATATCAGATCCGGATGTCCGGATTGGCATAAACGCAACACCTCCCCTGTTTGGTCGGTCGAGCCATCGTTAATCACTATTACCTCCCGCTCGTAAACTCCCATATCCAGACAATAAACACTGTCCAGACACGCCTGTAGATAAGGCGCAGCATTGTAAGCAGGAATGATAAAACTAATCAGTTTCATGTAATTTACAGCACCAGGAACTTAAAGATTCCACCTTTCTTACCACCTTCCTCGATGGCCTCAATGAAGTACACGCCGGGACGCACCCGCTTGCCGTCATTGCCGTTCAGATCCCAGTGGATGATGGATCCGTCGCTCTTGGTACGGAACACCACATGATGGGTTACATCCGTAATTGTTACCATCGAACCGTCCTTGAAGCCCAGAATGTTCAGCGAGCCGGAATAATCGGGACGAACCGGATTCGGGTAACAATATACACCCTTGTTGTCTTCAACCGACAGCAGCACATCCGTCTCGTAGGCACAAATGGCACCATCGGTAGCAACGTACAACGTTCCGGTATTGCTATCGTATGTCAGAGCGGCAATCTGGTCGGCATATAACGGAGAGTTTTCGGTTGTAAAATGCTCCAACTGTGTCAAACCGTCCTCGCTTAGCAGATAAAGACCTGCCCCGTCCGTACCGATCCACTTGCGGTTGGCATTATCGACCACCATACAGCGGCAGCTCACGCCCCCCAACAGGTAATCGGCCAGGTTGGTTCCGTCATTACGGGGAATCTTGATTCGTTTAACGGTTCCCGGATTGTTAAAACAGGAAATCTGGTTCTCGATTACAAACGGGCCGATGGTTGTAAGCAGCCAGACGACGCCGTTCTTATCCTCCTTCAAGTCACGGAAATAGGTAGGATTATATACGTTTCCGTCCTGATCGGTAATCGAAGTAAACATGCTGCTTTGGTCATCCGACGGATCATAAGGCGTTCCACCGTCATAATGGATGCAGACCGCAGCACTGTTAATATGGAAGGTTCTGGTCATCCATTTGAAGTTATAGGTATTCGCTCCAACAGTAACCGTTGTCGGAGTCAGACGTCCGATGATGCCGAACTGTCCGCTTGCATAGCCGGTAAAGTTCGTAGTCGGGCACAGGAAGAAGGTTGTGTCGGGCGTCAGGCATCGCAAGGTGTATTCCGATTCCGAATCGCCGTTGGTAAACCACAGATAACCGTTATCATCCACATACATGGCACCTACTCGGGTATAACGGGTTTTGCGCGACTCGTTATCTTTCAGCAGTGAAACCATTCCATCAGGATTCAGATGGGCGTTGTAATATCCCGTCAGGCTGTCACCTTCAATCCGATAGATGCCGCCTTCCAAAGAGCATGCATAAATCAGGTCAGGATCATTAGGATCAGGGGCGATTGCCGTCAGTTCCCTGAAGGAACCATTCGAATCGATAGCTTTGACCATTGGAGTCAGACGGTCGGCGGAAACGCTTTTCCACTCACCGGTTGCCACATCCAGAACAGAGATTGTTGCAGTTCCCCATTTGTAGTTCACATAGTCATTGTATGTACTTTGGGCAGCATAAAGCCGTCCGTTCATGAACACCATCTGCGCAGCAAGAGTGGTCTGATTTCCGTTCACGGGCTGAATGGAGTTCATTACCTGTTTCAGTTCCGATGAAGTAGTTCGGGCTGCAACGATAGCGCGACAGCGCGCTAAGGCTGCGGCATCCTGCTCATAGTCGCTGTAGAGGGTGGACTTGATCAGTTCCTGCTTCATATCCACAACGATGCCTCCGAAACCGGTCCGGATGCAAAGGCTGTCGTTCGAAATGCCGATACCCGAAATCGTACGGTCGCCGGTAACCGAGTAATTGGCAAAATCTGGCAGGTTCGATATCTCGTTGTCCGTATTCAGGAAGTCGATATTTCCATCCTGATAGATAATAGCCAACTTATTCAGATGACCGGCTGCTATGATGTCGGACACCGTATTGCCGTTCAGTCCGTCCAGGCGGGTCAGCGTTGTCAGATCCGACAGATTTGCCGTATCGGCCTCCACCAGCGTATTGCCGGTAACCAGATAATATTTTGCACCCAGTTCCTCAATACGCCAGAAACTGCCGCATGACGGATAGATTGTCCAATCGCCGACGGCTCCGTATATTGACGGAACAGAAACAAGGGTTAATCCCAGAGAAAGAATGCCAACTAAACTATGCTTCATAACTGTTTGAATTTACTTGTTAACCGATAATGACCGGATAGTTCTCCAGTTCGTGTCCGATAGGAGCTCCCATCTGAACGGGTATGTTGAAGGGCGAAACAATCCAACGGATGTTGTCCCAAAGTTTTACGGGCATCTGCGGGTCTTCGTCGCAGTTCGTAAAATGGCCGCACACCAGCGCCCTGATCTGTCCGAAAACGCCCATCAGTTTCAGCTGCTGCATCATACGGTCAATCTTGTAGGGCGACTCTGAAATATCCTCAATAAAAAGAACCTTATCCCGGTAATCATAATCGTATGGAGTCCCGTGCAAACCGCTCAAAACACTCAGGTTTCCGCCTACGAATACCAGTTCTTCGGCATTCAAGCCGGCTTCTCCGTTTTCATTCAGTGCTTTCAAGAACAGATTGTTATGCTTAGGCGGGAAAGACTTATGCGATTCGTAATAGGCCAGCACCTCCTTCAGCGTACGGGTTGTCCGATGGGTCGGATTCTCGCCCAGATGCTTCATCATCTGAGCATGAAGACTTTTCACGCCCGCCTTGAACCACAACGCATGCAGCGCAGTAATATCGCTATAGCCGATGATGGGCTTGCCGGCATTTCTGATAAGGTCCAGCGGAATCTGATCCAGAATCTGCATGCAGCCGTAGCCACCTCGCGTTGCCCAGACAGCATCCACTTGCGGGTCGAGCAAGGCATCCAAAAGGTCTTGAGCCCTGTCCTGCGGATATCCGGCAAAGCGTCCGTAGGTATCAAGGGCATGCGGTGCCACTTCAACGCGATGCCCCCAACTGCGTAAGGTGGCAACGCCGCCTTCAACCAATTTGGGTCGGATGCTTCCGGCTGGTGAAACGATTCGGATAGTCATATTTGAGGTTGTGAGGTTGTGAGGTTTTGAGGTTTTGAGGTCGCTATGCTTGTGCGGTTGCTATGCCTGTGAGGTTATTGGGGTTTCGACTTCAGGCTATGGCAAAAGTTGACAGGATTCAGGACCCGTCCTGCATCAACCCACGGATTGTTGCCGTTACTGAAACATGCCTTGACGGTTCGCCACCCGAATTTCCATCCGTAGCGGAACGAAGGCAACATATAGCCTAACACTGGCAGCTGGTACTGACCCAGCTGATGCAGGCGCAAATAGGCATTCACCCGCAAACGCGCCTCGCCGTTACTTTCAAACCGTTCTTTCGAGACGTTGCTCGTCATACTCTTGTCGCCTACCGTCAGGCAATACAGCGGGTGTTCGTCGATCACCACCGCCGATGCCTCGACGCCGACGCGTACCGAAAACATCGCATCGTTGGCCGACGGAATCTCCTCGAAACGTATCTGGCGGCTCTCCACCAATTGTCGCCTGATCATCTTTCCCCACGGGTTGGTATGCAACGCGCGCAAAGCCCAAGCCGAATGCTCTTTCCGGCACCGTTCAAAGAGACGGGTAACCTGCCGGTCGCGATAAGCATTCTTACCCGAATCCGAATAGGTACTGGTGATACGGAAATACACCACATCGGCATTGTCCGACACATGCAATCGGAGCAGGCCTGCCGCTTCGGGCAGGAAATAATCATCGGCATCGGCAAACAGCAGCCACTCGCCCGTTACATGTTTCAGGCCTTCGTTGCGGGCAGCTCCTGCCGTATGCCGCTCAATCCGGTAAAGACCGAAGCCGAACCGTTTCTGCAGATCCGCCAGTTCCCGACGGACATCCTCGCTGCTGGCATCGTCCACCACAACAACCTCGGGGCACAAATCCCAAGGCACGCTATTCAGCAGTCGGAGCAAAAGGTCCGGCGTGTTGTGGTGCGGAATGACAATACTGAACTTCGGAGCATTCATCGGCAACGGCATTTGAATCAGTACCTATTTATAATTGTCCCAGACGGGAATTGCATTCATCGATATCGGCCAGACAACGTCTGTTAAACTCGTCCCTTTCCGGATCGCTCCACCAACCCCACTTGTTGAAATACATAATAAGGTTCAGCACATGGATGCGGAAAAGTCGGAAACTGCGATGCGAAGCCCTCGAGAACTTGTGATAGATGATAGCCTGCGGGAAAAACAGGGTCTGATACTTGCGGTGCATGCGTCGTGTCAGGTCGATGTCCTCGGCATACATGAAAAAGTGTTCGTCGAACAGACCTACCTCCTGCAGGGCCTTGGTATCGAAAAACATGAAGCATCCCGACAGATAGGGCGCATTGATGCTGTAGGAATAATTGGAATGGCGCAACTCGAAGGTGGAGTTCCGTTGGTTGAACAGCCTTTCCGGCAGGCAAAGACGCGCAAAGACATCGAAAGGGGCAGGCAGCAGTTTCACCAGGCGCTGCTCGTTGCCTTTAGGATAAAGCACACGAGGCATGATCTGCCCTACTTCCGGATGCTGCTTCATATACGACAGAATGGTCGGAAACACCTCAGGGCCGAACCAGATGTCGGGGTTCACTACCAGATGATAGGTGCTGCCGGCTTCGATGGCCATCCGGATTGCGAAGTTATGTCCGCTACCGTATCCCAGATTCTCGTGAGGGAAATACAGCAACTGAAAGCCCTTATTCAGCTTCTCTCGCAATTCTGGCTCGCCTTTCAGAACTTTGTTGGCATAGGTCAGCAATTCCTGTTTCAGGTCAAGCATATTCTCCGACTGGTCGATAACATACACAATATCGACCGGCGAAGCGAAAAGGCTCCGCAAGACAGGCTCAATGTCGAGCAGATGATGATCGTAAGTAACAACCGAAGCCGTTATCATATTATATCAGAACAATACTTCTTTTTCAGATTCTTTAAATTTTATTATTAATTAACGTGCATCCTTCGGATTTATTGTTTTCTTGGCCGCCAAATATACATTTTTTTACATCTTTATTTGCAAATCATTTTTTTTCTTATTACCTTTGCACCGAAATTCCGATTCTGATAATGCAAAATTTAAGATATATTTGTGGACTGGTTATGTTAGCCGTTGCCGTTCTGCTTCCCCGGAACGCGATGGCCGAAGATGGCATTTTGCACCAGACATACGAGACACAGGTATCCCTGAGCAACAGTAAGACTCCGTTATGGCTCAACGCCAACAAGTACGGACTGAGTTCGCTCTCGGCTCAGAACGGTTATTTCCGAGGCATTGTTGAATACAACCGCAATACTGACAAGACACTGAAATGGGGCTACGAAGCCGGCTCCGATCTGGTCATCCCCCTTGGCTACCAGTCCAAAGGCAACGAGAAAACCTATACCACTCATTTCATTGTACAACAGCTGTACGCCGATGTCCGCTACCGCAATCTGGTAGTGAGCGTCGGTTCCCGCCAGCGACCCCTCACCCTCAAATATCAGGGTCTTTCAAGCGGCAGTCAGACGCTGGGCATCAATGCCCGACCCATTCCGCAGGTACGCATAGGACTCGATCATTGGTGGGAGATTCCGGGCTCGAAACATTGGCTGGCCATCATGGCACACGTTGCCTACGGTGTAATGACCGATGGCGAATGGGAAGAAACCTTTGCCCAAGGTTCCAGCTGCAAGTACAACAAATGGACGCGCTATCATGACAACTCCGAATACCTCCGCATCGGAAATACGGAACGCTTTCCGCTTACGGCCATCTTCGGCCTCGAAAAAGCAGCCCAGTTCGGCGGCGAACTGTACAACTGGGGAGGAACAGACCAGAACGGATACATACCGTACGAGAAGTTACGGCTGAAAAGCGACCTCCGCAGCTATTGGTTCGCGCTGGTACCGGGCGGTTCGGACACCTACGAATCGACCTTCCGCAATGCCGAAGGGAATCAGTTGGGAAGCTGGATCATACGTTTTGACTGGACACGTCCCAAGTATGCCATCGGTCTGTATGCCGACCATTACTTTGAGGATCATTCATCCATGTTCCTGCTTGACTACGACGGGTACGGACACGGTGACAACTACAACAAGAAAGAAGATTTCCGCTTCCTGCTCTATCAGTTAAAAGATCTGATGATAGGCATCGACGTAAAGTTCCGCGATTTCCGCTACGTTCGCGGAGCCGTCATCGAGTTCCTGAACACCAAATACCAGAGCGGACCGATCTATCACGATCACAACATCGGCAATTCGGATCATACGGGTGGAGTCGATGAGTACTACAACCATGCCTCTCTTCCCGGCTGGCAGCATTGGGGGCAGGTTATCGGCAATCCGCTATACCGTTCGCCGCAATACAACACCAACGGATTCATCGGATGCACCGACAACCGTTTCTGTGCGTGGCATTTCGGAGTGGAGGGCAATGTATTCCAGAACCTTGACTACCGGCTGCTTTACACCTGGCAGCAGGGTGTCGGCACCTACCGTTTACCATTCTTCCACCGGAACGACAACACCAGCATCCTGATGGAACTCAATTACCGCATGCCCGAACATTCGATGCTGCGGCACCTGACTTTCCGCACCGCCTACGGCGCCGACTTCGGCCGGCTGCTGGGCAACAATTCCGGCTTCCAGTTCACGGTACAATATAATCTTTAGCAGTATGAACCGACGATTTGCATTCAATATAGTTTTTGCACTCCTTTTGGGTTTCCTGCTTCCGTCCTGCGAAGTCTCGGACAACGGTGACCTGGACGGATTCTGGTATCTGACCCGGCTGGACAGCATCCAGACAGGCACAACCGTCGATATGCACAATCGGCAGCTCACCTGGTCTTTCCAGAAGAACCTGATGCAGACCTTCGACGGCAGTCAGGACCATTGGGATACCATCACAATGTTCCGGTTTGAGCACACCGGGAAACAGCTCATCATTTCCGAACCGTTCATCTACGACCGTCTGAACGGCGACAAGTTCCTTACCCCCGACCGCTATTGGGAAATCAGGCACTACGGTATTAACTCGGTACCCGACATCTTCACGGTCGACAAGCTGAACCGCAAGCACTTAAATGTGCACGATGACGTCCTGCGTCTGTACTTCGAAAAAAGATAGCCAAGCCTCTGCATTCATCTTTTTTGAAATTTGTTTGTTTTTTTTAACAAACTTCATACTAAAACCGGACTTTGTACGTTATAATAGCAATAACATTAAAATCTTTTTATTTGAAGAATATTTACTCCGTTAATGAAAACTATTGAAGATCTTCCGCTTCACGAAGGCTTTATCAAAGACGGCATGAACGGGTTCGGGCGTTTCACAAAACGTTCGTTCGATATAATCATCTCGCTAATCTGTCTGATAGTGTTCTCACCACTCTTCCTCTATTGCTACATACGCATCAAGCGGGAGGATGGCGGACCGGCCATATTCAGTCAGGAGCGTATCGGGCTGAATGGCAAACCTTTCCACATTTATAAATTCCGCTCCATGCGCGTTAACGCCGAGGCCGAAGGGCCACAGCTGTTCGACTCTGACGGCGACCCCCGACTGACCAAAGCCGGCAAGTTCCTGCGCGATCATCATTTGGACGAGTTGCCCCAATTCTGGAATGTCTTTATCGGCGACATGGCTTTTGTGGGACCGCGTCCTGAACGACAGTTCTTCATCGATAAGATCATGAAGGAAGACCCCCGCTACGAATATCTGTATCAGATCCGGCCGGGCGTTACCAGCTATGCAACGCTCTACAACGGCTATACAGACACCATCGAAAAAATGCTTCGCCGCCTGCACTACGACCTGTACTATCTCGAGCATCGTTCATTCCTGTTCGACTGCAAGGTGCTTTGGCTCACGTTCTGGCGCATTGTGAAAGGCGACAAATTCTAAAACCCTGCACTATTGAATATACTCTACTTCTTCATATCGCTGATAATTGGCATGCTGACAGCCAGGTTGCTGCTGATCTGGATACTCCGGCTGTGCCAGGAGAAAGGCTTCTTCGATGCCATTGCCAAACTGAAGACCGGACATAACAATATCCCTCGCATAGGCGGATCGGTCTTCGTTCCCGCAGTCATGCTGGGCACCCTTGCCACATTGCTCTGCCGTTCCTACTTCCACGAAATCGGACCTACCATCTTCATCAGTTCCATCCTGATGGGTTGCGGCATGCTGGTTGTGTTTGTAGTGGGTCTGGTGGACGACATTATCGGTGTATCGAACCAATTGAAGTGGACCGTCAAGATTGTGGCGTGTGCCCTGTTCCCTTTGGTGGGACTTTGCCTTAACAATCTGTTCGGTTTGTTTTGGATTGGAGAACTGAGTTCTGTCAGTTCCTATATCATCACCTTCCTGCTGACGCTCTGCATTGTGGAGAGCATCAATGCCATGGATGATACCGACGGTCTTTCCGGCAGTCTGTCGGCGCTGTTTTTAGCCGTTGTGGGCAGTCATTTCTTTATTTTAGGGTACTACACCTACGCCTACGTAGCCATCTCGCTGCTGGGCGCCCTATTGGTGTTCCTGTACTTCAATATGTTCGGCGACTGTAAGATTGGCACCAAGGTTTACATGGGCAATTGCGGAACGCTCATATTAGGTTTCATCATCAGTTATCTGGCCCTGAAGTATGCCATGGACAACCGGAAGGTCATTGTCTTGCACAAGGATGCCATGCTGGTAGCCTTCAGCCTGCTGCTCTTCCCGCTCTTCGAATACCTGCGCGTACAGATACTTGCCGTTTGGCACCTTCAGACGTCCAAGGAGAAAAAGAACTTTCGCATTCAGGCTCACCTGAAGCAGTTGGGTTGGCGCGAAACGCACATCACCGCCCTGCTGACCGCCATCTCGTTAGGTATATACCTCGTCAACGAGGTACTTTTCCATTGGCTCAATCCGAATTTCACATGGCTTCTTTTGGTCGATATCGCCCTCTATTCCACATCGGTTCTGCTTATTTACGGCAAAGCAAACATGGCACCTTCGGTCGAAGAACGGACTGCCAAACACCAAGACGAATCTACTTTGGCTCCCTATAACGGAAACCCGATACCGGGATTAGTATCAGTCATCATGCCAACCTGGAACTCCTCCGGGTATGTGACCGAAAGCATCCGTTCGGTGCTCAATCAGACCTACAAGAACCTGGAGCTGATCATTACCGACGATGCCTCAACCGACGGAACCCCCGAACTCCTGCAGAAGTTGCAGCAAACCGATCCGCGCATCCGGCTGATCCTGAACAAACAGAACGGCGGCGCCGGTGTGTCGCGCAACTGCAGTATCCGGGCAGCACGCGGCCAGTATCTGGCTTTTTTGGATAGCGATGACTGCTGGATGTCGAACAAACTGGAACGGCAGGTAAACTTCATGCAGGAAAAAGACGTTGCCCTCTGTTTCTGCTCGTATTACACATGTAATGCCGATAACCAGTACCTGGGTTACATCTCTGCTCCCAGCCGCGTAAGCCTGTTCAGCATGATGTGCGATAATAAAATCGGCTTCCTGACCGCTATTTATGATACCACCAAACTGGGTAAGCACCTCATGCCGTCTCAGCGCAAGCGTCAGGATCATGCGCTATTGCTTACACTGCTTAAGATATGCAAGCATGCCTACAGTGTTCCCGAACCGCTGGCCAGCTACCGTCTGCACTCCCAGAACATGAGCGGAGGCAAACTGGGTCTCATTAAATACAATGCACGCACGTACAAGAACATCTTCGGCTGGAAAATGCCGTTCTGCTACCTGTTCCTGTTTACGTTCTTCCTGCCAACCTATTTCATGAAGCGCATCCGCAATCTGGGCATCAATATCGCCAGAACCCGGCTGAGCTGATGCCTGGTTCCGGGATAAAAACAAGACTCACCATGATACGGCACTTTCTCGTCCTGACGCTTATCTGCATCTCCACGCTGAGTTGGAGTCAGACCTTTGTGGCTGTTACCGACAAACAGACCTCGCGTAGCGGCAATCCGCACAACTACGAAAGCCTTTCCACCTACTGGTGGCCCAACGAATCATCAGCTGACGGTCTGCCCTACTACGAACGCGACGGCTTGTGGAACCCCGAATACAAACAATACGACCTGCCCCGACTGTTCCAGTTGGTCGAAAACCTCAAAACATTTACCGCCAATTACGCAACCGACAGGAACGCCAGTCACAAGGCATTCTGCAAGCAACTCGACATCTGGTTCATCAACAAGGATACCCGCATGCTGCCCAACTTTACCTACAGCCAGTTTGTGCC
>JAGBQS010000260.1 GCA_017632695.1 Bacteroidales bacterium | reverse complement strand
TGCCGCTTCCAGACAGCCGATGCAGGACGCAAGGCGACAATCTATGTGGAAGGCAAGCTGATAGATACCTACACCATACCGTCGGCGTTCAGCATTCAGGACGACAACGGATTCTTCAACAAAGAATGGGCGTTGCCGAAATCGCTGGTTACGACGGGCGACGGTTCCGCAAAGGAGACGCTTACCTTCCGCATTCAGGCCGATCAGGGTACGCTCTGCCCGGGTCTGTATTACCTCAGGCTTACGAAGAACTGCAAGGAAGTGGATAAGGAAAGTCTTGGCACCGATGTCTCCGCTACTTACATCCAGAATCCGTCCTTTGAGGCCGACGGAAACTCCGGCAATGTTGTGAAAGTGCCTGCTTCGTGGACACTCAGCACCACTTCACTTGCATGGTATGGCATCAATGTCAGGAACAATAATGACGACAACCCCACCGACGGCACTCACCTCTTCGGTGTATGGAACGGCTCCAGCGTTCCTGTAACACTCTCCCAGAGTGTCACGCTGCCTCAAGGAAAATATGTGCTCAGCGTGGATATGCATGCCTCTAACCGCAGTGGCACCATTCGTTTGGGCAACCAGCGCGTCTTTGCCGGCGATGACAGTGGCTATTTCAAGGATCAGTGCATTCCGGGTGTGGGCGACAATTATCCCCTGCAGACCATCTACGTCACCTTCACTGTTGAAGACGACAGCAAGACCCTGAATCTTGGCGTAGCGACTTCCGACGCACCGGCCGAAACTTGGTTCAAGGTGGATAACTTCCGGCTCTACAGAAGCGAACTGCCAACATCTGTTCCGCAGATCTCAGACACAGATAAATCCGTCCACGATGCATCCCAGCCTGTATATGATCTTTCGGGCAAGCGCTCCTCTGCCGGTACTCCGGGCATTAAGATAAGGAAAGGGAAAAAGCCACTCTTATTTATCTCAACTTCGGATAGGTAAGCTGTAATGAATTGAACACATTCTGCCAGAGCATGTAGGCTCCTACAATGATACCTGAAGCGGGATCGAGGAAGGTCATCGCCATCCAGATGCCAAGAATCGTGTTTTTCTGTCCGAGGCTCTGGCCTGCGCTGATCCTGTCATCGCACAGGGAGCCGAATTTCTTGCCGACAATGAAGTTCAGCGCCGAGATAAGACCTGCAAAGACCACATAGATACCGATTACCCATCCTTCGGCTATTCCGCCGAAAAGCAGACGGGTAACCTGGGCCGTGTTCACCATGATACAGACAGACCACAGATAGAACGACTTGTCCTTGGCAAAGCGTGCTATGAAGTCGTGCGTTCCGGGTGCGAGTTTCCGGAGTGAGAGGGATATCATCAAGGGGAGGATGATTACGGGGAACACCTTTGCGAAGATCTTCGTGAAGAGCATCCCGAAAGACAAGTCTGCGGCCTGAGGAGATGCCAGCGGGAATATCAGCGGGATGGCACAAGCAGCCAGCAACGATGACAATACGGCGTATGTAGTGGCACTGGCAGCCTTTCCGCCCAGTTTGGACGACATGACGGCAACAGCCGATGCGGTTGGACTGAGCATACTGGCAAGCCACCCGTTCCACATGGCCGTTGTCCATTGTGGCATGCACCCGAACTTCTGGATAGCTATTGTAATAAACGCCATAACTATCTGGAAAGCAAAGGTCATCCACAGCCATTTCTTGGGGAACAGATCGCGCGGCTTAATCTTGCTGAATTCCAGAAACAGCATCACAAAAAGCAGATACGGCAGCATATCGGTTACCACCGTAGCAATCCGGTGGTTCGCCTCATGTCCAAGGTCGAGGGCAAGGATCAGGAAGTAGCCTCCGATTCCCAAAGACATGGAAATCATCAGCAGCCACTTCTTGATAGTCGGAATAATCGTCGATCTGTTCATTTTCCTTGTGTTTGTCTTAACGGGTGCAAATTTACGAAGAATTTCCGTAACTCGTGCCGCCATCGGTAAAATATCAGCAGATTCCGTGATGCGGATAATCGTTTCGGAGAACCTAGTTGACAAAACTCCGTGTTCTCGTCCGTTATTTGCATCTTTAACGGGAAACCTCGCCTGTCCGGAATGGCTTTTAAGAGAAAGATTAAGTTCGCTCAGGCTGAAGCGTTTCAGCGTTTCAGCCGTTTCACTCGGAAAAAAGGGTATATCATATTTCCTATTACACTATTCATGACAAGAATGCACCACTCCTACCCAAGTTTCTTCTGTAATAGGCTTTCCAAAAAGATAATTGATAATTGATAGTTGAGAATTGACAATTGATAATTAATAAACGCTGGGGACACTATCGGTCCGAAGACTTCCAGTATCCCCAGTAATTTAGAGCCGGAACCGACGTGCGGTCTGATCGGCAGAGATTATCTTGTCAGCATCCTGACGCGCTTGTTTCCGGCCTCGATGATGCAGAATCCGGCAGGAAGCGTAGCAGAGCCGTTGCCGGTAGCTACCAGAGCGCCCGATGCATCGTAAATGCGGATAACGCCTTCGGCACGTACCTCACGGCCGGAAACGGTAAAGGCAGCACGATCGGACGGAGTCAGCTCGATGAGAGTCGGAGCCACATAGCGTCCGCGGTGATAATAATAGCGGGTTGGCTGAGCCGGCGTACTGTAATCGTCGATAATCTGATAGCGCACTTCCTTGACGTATGGGGTATCCTCCCAGTAATCGTACTCGTAGATGTAGGCATAGGTCGGGTTGGCATATTCCGCACCCGGCTGGTATTCGCGACGGATGACACGTCCGGCTGCATCGAACGAATAGGTGAAGCTGCCCGTTGCAACCATACGATAGACGTAAGTTCCTTCCTGCCATTCGCTAACCTGATCATAATTGGTCTGCAGGATGCTGCCGTCGCCCAACTGCTCCCATTGTGCTCCACCGGCATTGTAGCCCCGCTTCCACTGCTGGGTCTCGGTATCCCACTGGAAGGTCTCGCGGTAAGATGCGGTAAACATCTCATCAGTACGGGAAGGTTCCGAATCGAACGGCGACACAGGAGCTTCGTAGTTATTGACAGGATCCACGAACTGGAAAGTCAGGCCTATCCATTCACGGACAGAGTCAGCCCACTGGATCACGCCCTCCGACTTATAGCCGTTCACCGAAACGCGGATGTTTCCGTCAATGAAACTGCGGTTGAAGTAGTCCTCGTCGGTATTATAGGCTTCCTGAACCCATCCGCCGGTCTCACCGTCCCAATAGTATTCAACGGATGTACCATAGTCGGTGGCACTGGCATAGGTTGTGATGCGCTTCTGTCCCATCCAGGTATGGGATATTTCATCGAAGCGGCGCACCATGAAGTAAACCTCGCGATCCATGGAATCGAAGCCCCAGTTGTGCTCCATGAGGATCTGCCAAGGACCGTCCTTCGAAACTTCGCTCTTCATGACGGTCTGATAGTGCATCGTAGCCATACCTGACGGAGCCGGAATGCTGTCGCCCTCCTCGTACCGGTACCAGATCTTCTTGCCATCCTCGTGATAGGTGTACATCGAAATATATTCGGAAATGTTGTACTGTTCGTCGACGGTTCCATCCGAATTATACACATAGCAATGATACCATTCGTTGCCGCTCGGTTTGTACTCGTCGTAAACAATCTTAGTGGTTGTGGTATCGTATTGCACAACAGGCACAGGATCGTTGGACACGACAAACTCTCTGATATCATTCTTAATATAGGTTTCCAAGTTACCGCTGAAGAACTGATCTTCGTCAATCGGATTCTGCCACGTTGAACCGTATTCATTTTCCAGTGTACGACCGTAGATGCACTCCTCGAGCGTAGCCGGACGGACATAGTCATCCCGATAAGTATAGGTATTGAAATAGTGTGTGTAGGAATCACTGCCTTCGTATTTGACAAAGTTCTCAAAACGTGTGATCCGGCCTTTGGCATCCCATTCATACAGTTTCTCGGAAGTCTGATTTCCGCTCTGCTGGACGGTACGCAACGGACGGGTACCGTCGGCATTCAGCTGAGCCAGCATGGAGGTCTGCGTATAGGGTTTCCAAAGGGTCGAGAGATCGGTATCGTCGATGGTAGTCCGCGCAATGACGGTATCGGCCTTATAGGAAATGGTGGTTGTCAGGTCGCCTTCGGTAACGGTTTCCTTCTTGCTGCCCTCAACGTTACCCCATTCGTCGATGTGGAGGTACATGATGCGACGGTCCTGAATGTTCCAGTAATTATCGGCATAGTTATAGGTAGGATAATCGGTATGCGCCTTATAGAACGGACCCGTGAACTTCTGAATCCAGAGTTCCCTACCCTTACCGGCAACATCATCGGTATACGACGACGAATAGAACGCCTTATAATAAATAATGTTGTCCCACTGGTCGTAGTGCTTTTCGCGGTCCAGGTACATGCCGTAGTAATGTTCCTGAGTCGCATCATCGTACTGCCAGGCAGGTTCATAAACGTTTTCGTAGTAGATATCGGCCGTATAGCGTGCCTCCACACGGGCCACCTCGCGCAGCTTCTCGCCGGTAGCCGTCAGGCTGTACTGCGAACGGCGCGTGCAGCGGTGCTGTCCGTCGAACTCATATTCCAGCAGATAGGATTCGGTATAATACGGAGTAGATTCGTAGTAAGGAACGACGAGCGAACCGTCGGGGTTGCAGGCCTTCACCGATGCCAGATAACCGTCGTCGGTATAAGTGTACTTCTGCACTTTATATGCCTGTCCGTTAGTGTAGCAATACACGATGCTGTCCAGGAAGATGTGCTCATCATCGTCGGCAACAGCCTTCAGGTTACGGAGTATCGGAGCTTCGTAAGGCAAGATTTCCTGAACTGCAACCTGCGGAGCCTTCACTTCCTTCTGGAAGCGGTCAGCCGACTTCTGCATCATTTGTTCAACACGGTTCGGCGTATAGGCCGATGCAACCATAGAGGTTGCCGAAATAGCCAAAGCGGCTAATGTAAAGCGAATATTCATGGCGGGAGTAATTAAAAATTAGAAGTTAATAGGAGTTAGCGGGAGTTAACAGGCTTGCAGCCTGTGGAGTTAACGGACAAATGTTTCGGCTAAATAGGTAACGAACGAATGTTTCGCCTGCTGAGGTAACGTCCGTTAACTCCGGCTAACTCCCGTTAACTCCTATTTATTAACTCCCATTAAAGAATTTATTTTACCAGCACCTTCCGGGTGGTACCGTCGCTCATGCGCACCACATTGATGCCGCGCTGAGGAGCCGACAGACGACGTCCGTCGAGGCTGTAGCGCTCCACGATGGCAGCCTTGCCGATGGTGGT